>JBJONJ010000629.1:0-7339 GCA_046051905.1 Verrucomicrobiota bacterium | reverse complement strand
CCAACCACTGCCAACCACTGCCAACCACTGCCAACCACTGCCAACCACTGCCAACCACTGCCAACCACTGCCAACCACTGCCAACCACTGCCAACCACTGTCAACTTCTTCCAAGAATGCGCACACCGCAGAGATTGGAAGACCGCAGAGAAAACCAAGGTATGACGGCATCCTGCTGTACTCCGAGCTTGAGTTCAGCTCATGCGCTGACTGAACGCCAATTGAGTATAGGCATTGAGAAAGAGTTCAGCTTTAGACCTTTTGAATCGACTTCAAGAGTTAGCATCTCAGATGCCTTGAAAGTTCCTATCACATTGCGAAAGAGGTCGGCTGGCATGGTCCATTCTCCGCGTCCAATGATAATAGCTTCTTTCCTGGCCAATGCACGATTGGATTGAATGATCAACTCTGCCCCAACGGCAGTGATTTGGATCATCTCTTTCTTGCCTACTTTACCTGGGAGAGCCTGCTTGATTAGGTTGACGAGTTGCCCTGCTGAGATTGTGATGCCTACACAGGTGGGCACCCTTTTTCTTGTTTTGGCTGGCTTGGGCGCTAACGGAAGCACTTCGATTGCGGCAGCGACCTCAATCAAATCGACGGCCATGACTCGTTTGGTTACATCCACCGTTAGCTTGATGGGAATGGGCTGCGTTCCTATTCTTTCCCCCTTCCTAGCTAGTGTCAGCAGGCGTTGTGGTTTGATCGTTACTTTGCCCTGAAAGCGCCCCTCGTAGCCTATTTTCGTCTCGCCCCAGTAGGATAGCAGCCGGAGCTGCTCCTCATTAAAAATAAAATGCACATCGCTGAGACCCGCCTCCGCATAAGCTGCCACTGAAAGCAGCCAGCCTATGAATTCCTGACGAGGAACGGTTAGATGGTATTTCTCGTCAGTGGTTTTCATCGATGAGGTGATTAAATATTCCAACTCACTGCCCCAGCCGCTCCAGCGACATATTATCCGCAATGATGTCGTGCGGGATGAGCGCATACTTCCATGGCTTACCGCCGTGCTTGGCGTTGTAGTTGCTCGCGTTCAGGCACCAGTTGTCCGCGACTAACTTCTTGGCTAAGACGATGGGGTCTTCCATCTCGTTCTTGGCCTTCGGTTCCAGCATGTAGATGACCGTTTCCGTTTCAGCGACGAAGTCGGGCACATACTCACGCTGGTCGGCTCCATCTCGATAGAACATCTGGAACTGGCCTTTGGCAGGCTTAAACCACTTCAGCGCATCAGTCTCCAGAATCTTGGCAAGGCGACGCTCAGCATCTGAATCAAACTTCTGCACGGGATACAGACACTTGGAAAAGCCTCCGAAGAGATACTTCGCCATGTTGCTCTTGTCGGCAGGCGAATGGCGATAGTCCAGCGGTGGCTCACCATGCTTGGCGGTGTAGGCGCTATCTTTGAGTTCGGTGAAGCCTTTGCTGATCACCACATCGTAGCCTACCACTTCCTCGCGGAAGTGCTTGTGCATCTGAGCGTGAATGAAAACGGCGATGTCCTTCTGGTGGAAGTGCAGCACCTGCCAGATTTCCTGCTCGGGCAGATAGGAGTGGAAGTGCTTCACGGTCTGCGTAGCGAGGTCGTAGAGCAGATCGGCGTTCGTGTCATAGGACACGTCGTCAAAGTCCACCAACCCGGCCACCACATAGTCTTCCATGCGTTTCTCCCGGGCACCGTCGTTACTCACGGCCACGGCTTCGCCTTTGTTCGTGTGCAGGTTATGCACCCACAGGTCTTTCGACGGCACGGGGAACTTCATACTGCTGAGTTCCAGCGTGAACGGTTCAAACCAGCTCTTCACTTCTCCCTTGGGCACCACGAGAATGCGGGGAATCGGGATCATCTCCTTCACCACGAGACTTGTCGTCTCGCTGACGATGGCGGCCATGTCGATCTTCGGCGCGATGCCTTCCATCTCCAACTGCTGCGGCTGATACTGCTCTTGCACGGCTTGCAGGATGATCTTCTGCACTTCCGGCGTCTTGAGCGCCTCCATCGTGGGGGCCTGCTCGGGCTTGGCTTCCAGTCGCTTGATCACTTCATAGGCGATCTGCGCCACACGCTGCTTCTCCGGGGTGTCAAAGACAGGCTTGGTGTCCTTGCCTGCATTCTCCGTGCTGCTCGTTTGGTTCTCCGGTTCAAAGCCGAGCTTGGCCTTGAGGTTGGACTCAGAGACCACGGTGGAGGTCTTCTCTCCGGCTGCTTCGGAGGTGAGGATCACCTGCTGCATCTTGATCGTGGAGCCCGGCTTGCTGGCTTCGTCGATGATCTCTTGGAATTTGTCATGAGCGATGATGCTCAGGCGATCCACCGCCGCCACACCCGTGCGCTTGCCATAGGGCAGACGCAGACCGCGACCGATGGATTGCTCGATGAGGATGCGGGCATTGGCCGCACGCAGCGGGACGATGGTGTAGAGGTTCGTCACGTCCCAGCCTTCCTTGAGCATGTTCACATGGATCACGATTTCCGTGGGTGACTCCGTGCTTTCCACGGCTAGGAGGTCTTGGATCATCTGATCCTCTTCCGCGCCCGTCTTGCTGCTATCCACCTGGATCACCTTGTCCTTGTAACGACCCTCGAAAAACTCATCGGACTTGATCAGCTCGACCAAGCTCTTCGCGTGGGTTGTATCCCGTGCGATCACCAACACAAAGGGCTTCACAATTCCCACCCCAGCCTCGCGGGCATAGGTTTCCAGCAGCACCTTCGTCTGCTCATGCATCCGCACCCCGTCTTCCAGCTTCAGTTGCTCGATGGCTTCGGGTGACATTCCCTTCGGATCGAAATCCTTGCGCGTGACCACGGCAGGTTCTTTGACAAACCCATCCGCCATCGCCCGGCCTAGCGGGTAGTCGAGGATCACGTTCTTGAAGGCAATCGCACCCTTTGGTCCTTCGACGAACGGCGTGGCCGTCAGTTCCAGCCCAAGCACAGGCTTCAGCTCATTGATGGCACGCACACCAGCACTGGCGCGGTAGCGGTGGCTTTCGTCCATGATGAGGACGAGGTCGGGCAGGTTCGCCAGATACTCGAAGTAGCTCTCGCCGATGTATTCGCTCAACCGCTTGATGCGAGGCGACTTACCGCCGCGCACCTCGCTGTTGATCTTGCTGATGTTGAAGATGTTGATCTTGCAGCGCAGCACTTGGTCAAAGAGCGTGCCTGCCTTCGACTCGTAGTCATCGCCCGTGATGATCTCCGGCACATCCGTGGCGAACTCCGAGATGCCTTTGAAGACATACTTCCGCGTGTTCGGCGTGAAGTCGGTGATCAGCTTGTTGTAGATCGTCAGGTTGGGAGCCATGACGAAGAAATTGTTGATGCCGTGCTCCAGATGCAGGTAGGCGATGAAGGCCCCCATGAGCCGCGTCTTGCCCACGCCAGTGGCGAGGGCGAAGCAGACGGAAGCAAACTCTCGCTCGAAGTCCGTCACCGTGGGGAACTCGCTGCGCAAAGCAGCCAGCAGCGCCTCGCGGTCCGTGTCCTTCTTGGGCGGTGCCAGTTCGGTGATGCGGTGCAGGATTTCCAGCGAGTCACGCTGCGGCTTGCGCAGGCTGAGGCGTCCTGAGATGGCGTTGACGTTTCGATTCATTGTTTCTTCCCTCCTGGCAGCTTCTTCACTACCTCCTCGAAATCTTTATCCACCGCACTCGGCTGGGCGTCCAGCACACGGCGGTAGCGGTCATATTCCAGCTCGGCCTTGGCTTTCGCCTGCTCGGCTGAAATCTTGCCTGCGTGGGCTAGTAGTTCGTGATCACCGGCTTTCAGGAAGTCATCCAGCTTTAAGGCCCAGTCCTTCATCTTCATCAGGCGACCCCGTTTCGCCTGCACTTCGGCGAATTCAAGGTAGGCCATCACGATGCTGTTGAGCATGTCTAGCTCCGCAGCGGAGAGGTAGTTCTTCGCCACCACAATGTCCGCACTCGTCGGCCCCGTGCCGATGAAATGCTGCACACCCATGTTCGGCTGGCGGGCATCCGCACGGGCGTGGATCACTTCCGCAGCGGTTTGACCGTGGGCAGCCCAGTGCATCTTGTTCTGCACCTGGGCAAAGAACTCCTGGCTGGTCTCTGCCTTCCCATCATAGTCGATGCTGGTGGCGAAGATGTCGCAAATTTTCCGCCAGAAGACCTTCTCCGATGAGCGAATGTCCCGGATGCGGGTCAGCAGGCGCTCGAAATACACGCTGGAGCCGGGCTGCTTCAGCCGCTCGTCATCCATGGCGTAGCCTGTGACTGCATACTCTTTCAGCAAGGCGGTGGCCCATTGGCGGAACTGGATGCCACGAGGCGAGCGCACTCGGTAGCCCACAGCGAAGATGGCTTCTAAACTGTAGAAGTCCACGTCGTAGCTTTTGCCGTCGGCGGCAGTTGTTGCATAATTTGCAACAACTGAGTCCCGCACCAGCTCACCCTCCTCAAAGATGTTCTTTAAGTGCTTGGAAATAACTGACTTGTCCCGTCCAAACAGCTCGGCCATCTCGTTGAGCGACAGCCAGAGCGTCTCGTTGTTGAAACGGCATTCCACCCGCACCGTGCCATCTGCGGCTTGGTAGAGAACCATCTTGTCTGGTGATTCATTCTGCTCGCTCATAGCGCGCCTCCTTCTTCAAAGAGGTTCATCTGGCCGGGTTTCGCTGGGGCTTTGGGGAGGTTTTCCACTTTGAGGCTGTAGTCGTCTTTGCCCCACTCGCAGCGGGTGAGCACGGCTTTGGGGATCTTCTTCACGGTCAGGTTGCTGTAGCCTTCTTTGCGGGGGCGGAAGGCGGAGCAGACAACGAGCAGGCTGCGGTCCTGGCCCACTTCATCGCTCAGTTGCTGGAGCTGGTCGTGGCTGAGGTTGGCGGTAGTGGTATAAATAAAATCCTGCTCGGTGCTGTGGCCTTGCTGCCAGTAAAGCGTGTCGCTGGGGGCATAGGTGAACCCTTCCAGCTTGCAGATGGCCTCCGCCAGCATGGGGGCGTTGAACTCCGGGTTGATCACGAGCTGGTCCCACTTGTCCCGCAGTAGCAGGGAGGGAGCTAGGCGGTAGTAGCGGAAGCCGCCGCCGCCCTTCCAGTCCACGGCCTCGGTGATGCCGCCGGGGTCCGCGCCATCCACCACTTTCTTGAGGCGCGGCAGGCAATGCGTGTGGCAGTGCTCCCCCAGCTCGATCCCGATCCACCGCCGTCCCATCTTGTGCGCCACCGCTGCTGTCGTGCCGGAGCCGAGGAAGGAGTCGAGCACGAGGTCGCCGGGGTTGGTGGCGAGTTCAAGGACTTTACGAATAAGCGCTTCAGGCTTCTTCCCTTGGGGGAACTGAACGCCCCCTTCTTTGGTGAGATTATTCAAAGGGAACCCTTCCCAATAGGTTCCGGCCTTCTCCAATTTCACTAAGCGCGAGCCCTTTTTCACAGCGATGTCGCTCAACCAAGCGAGCAAATCGCAATTCGCGCCTTTATAATAGAGCGTGACCTGCTTGCCTTTGCTGCGGCCAGACTTTGGTGTGTATTCGATGCTGAAAAAATCGCCGACTCCGCTAGTGGCTTCCATCACACGCGTTCGGATAGAACTTTGTGCGTTCGTGTCGCGGAAGATACGGTCAAAATACTTCACATAGCATGCCTCTTCGGTGATGCCTTCGGCGTCCGCCACCCGGGAGATTGGCTCCATTATGACACCAGTGTGGTTAAAAATTCGAATGGGTTCTCCCGAACCATCTTCAATGGTTTTCAAAAATGCTCGCTCCCCAACGCTTCGAAGAATGCGGGTGTATTTCCAGCTCTTGCCTGATTCTCGCATTTCTTCGATGACCTCGAACAAGTCCTCCTCGTCAAAAACATCATTGAACTTCTGAAAGCCCAAATCCCCATCTTTGTCCCGGGTGTAAACGAGAATGTATTCGATGTTCTTCTTTAGCTTCTTGTCTTCCCCGCCGCCAGAGGCTCCGGCAGTTTGCTTCATCTTGACGCTGATTTGATTGAGAAAATTAGAACGACCAAAGACTTCATCGAGAAGCACTTTCCCATAGGCCATCTCATCATCATTTAGTTGGCAAAAGAATGTTCCATCGGGTGTCAGCAGACGCCGGAGTATTTCGAATCGCTCTCGCATGAGGGAGAGCCAAATAGAATGTTCGAGGCCATCGTCATAGTGATCGAAAGCCTGCCCGGTGTTGTAAGGGGGATCAATGAAGATGCACTTCACCTGGCCGGCGAAGTCCTGCTCCAGGGCCTTAAGGGCGAGGAGGTTGTCCCCGTGGATGAGGCGGTTGTCGAAGAGGTCCCCATCCGTGACCCGGTGCGCCGCATGATGCGACTTGTCCGCCTCCTCCAGCAAGATGCGCGGCTCCAGCCTCGGCCGGTGCTCCTTGCCAATCCAGGTAAGTTCGAATTTGGTTTTTTTAGACATTCAGGATGAGGAAAGAGCTATTCAGGTTTGAGCAGAGGGTAAAGGCGTCGGGTGATGGTTTCTGCGCGATTGTGCCAGCTACAGCCATCCTTGCGGCGGTCCGGCAAGGTGTCCTTCTCGTCGCAAAGCGCTTCAACTAGAGACAAAGTCGCCCGTCCGAGAGCGAGGGCTTCTGCAATCTCTGTGAAGTGCCCGGCGAGTTGTTTGAAGTGGCACCCAATGGCGTTGCGAACCTGCAACCGCGAGAAGATGTCTTCCAGCAGCGGAGCAAGATCGACGGTCTTTGACAGATTACCTGCCTCATCAAGATGCTCACAGCGCATAGTGGACATCAGATTCTTTTCACCCTTCAAGCCGCCCTTGTAGTGATCGAGCGTCCAGCGCTGCTCCGCTCCTGGATTGCGGGGGAGGCGGCACTGATAGATTCCTGTCAAGAAATCGAGAATCCGTTCAAGCACGAGGCCGGCCTTGGCGGCAATGGTGGGGGCGTCATCCGCCGCCGCGATGTAGCGCCTGAGGAAAGCAATTTCTGAATCCGGCCCCTTCATGAGGCTCAGTCCTGCTTCCAAGCTCCATGGTCCGAGTTCGAGAAACTCGACCTTTCTTTGAGTCAAGATGCCCCAGCGGAACTTGAACCTCAACGGCTGATAGTGGCTGCTGATGATGACATGATGGAAGTGTGCGGCCTCGTCGAGCAGAAGCTGGTAGAGTCTTTCCATGTGGGCTTCGTCCACGGACGCAATGGCGTCGTCCAGGAAAAGAATGGTGTTTCCGGGATTCTCCAGCTTTTCGAGGGCGAGAAAGAGGCAGAGACCAAGGGTGTCGAGATGGGATTCAGATAAATAGGCGACCGGACTGGCCTCCTCCTTGCCAAACAGCGTGCCATCGAACTGGGCGGAGGATTTCTTGTTCGGATGGAGGTAGAGCTGAATCGTCTCGA
>JBJONJ010000628.1:0-3012 GCA_046051905.1 Verrucomicrobiota bacterium | reverse complement strand
ACTGCGGGTCCTCTTGATGGGCGAGGAGTCGCTCGTGCGTGGTGAGCACTTTGCCCGCGAGTCGCGTGATGGCGGGGACGTTCGCAGGCGCGGGCGGCGGCGGATCGTGGAGGAGCTTGCGTAGCACCCACGCGCCGCGTTCGACGGGACTGGTGCGCTCGCCATTGCCGCCCATGAAATGAATGGCCGCCATGCCGAGCAGGCCGCCGCGTGGCGAGTCCTTCGGCAGCGACACCTTTTCGTAGCCTTCGCCCTTCACGCCGGGGAGGCCGTAGTAGTGGGCGAGCACGCGATTGATGACGACGTAGTCGCTTTTCAAAAGATCACGCAGGCTGGATTTGTGCTTCAAGATGTGCGCGATGGTCTCGTGGATCTCCCCCTTGGCCGCGACCTTGGTTCCCGAGTCAAAGCGCGGATACAGGGCGCGATTCACCTCAAAGAAGTCGATGCGATCCAAGCCAAGCCATTGATGCACAAAAGCCGTCAAAAAGCCTTCCGAGCGCGGATCATCGAGCAGGCGCTCGGTTTGAGCGGCGAGCACTTCGGGCTTCGACAGTTCACTTTTTCGCAACTCCGCATCCGGCGGAGCGCTCCAGAGGAAATACGAAAGCCGTGTGGCCAGTTCCGCACTCGTCAAAGAGCGGCGTTTTTCATCAGGTGAAGGTTCCGCGAGGTAAAGAAACATCGGCGAGGCCAGGACGACCGCGAGTGTCTCCTTCAGCGCGGCCACGGGCTTGTCACCGGCTTTGCGGCGCACGTCGTAGAGGCTCGTCAAGCGATCCACATAATCCGCAGGCGGCGCGCTGCCGCGAAAGGCCTCGGTGGCGAAGCGCTCGAAAGCAGCGTGGAGTTCGGTAGCGGCGGGCGCGGGCGATTTGTCATCGAGCGGCAGCTTCAGCGCGGCAAAACCGGGTGGCGTAGGCTTCGCGGCGTTCGGCACGCGTTCGACCTCGATCCAGTCCACCCACAGCACCAGCTCGGGACCGATGCCGTTGCGCTTCACGGCCTCGGCACGCTTGCGATTGCCTTCTTCGTTGGTGTCCCAACTGCCTTTCTCGCGGAAGAACAGCGAGCGATTGTCGCGGCTCAGATTCGCTCGCGTCAGGGTGAGCGGAATCTCGATGGTCTGCGGATTTTCCATCGTGCCGGTGATCTCATAAGTGTTCAGCACTTTGCCCGTGCGGGCATGAATGCCGAAATCGAGGAAGCGACGCTCCGCTGGCGCATCCTTCACCGCCGCTGCTCGCACGCGGACAATGTAATCGCCCACCGCCCAGTCAAAAGGCACGAGCAGCTCGATGTAGTTCACGTTCAGCTCGGCCGGATGCCGCGTCTGGGTGCCGAGATAGGCCCCGCGATCCACGTCCGGCATTTGCGTGTAATACTCGTGATACTTCAACCAGCCTGCGCCGAGTGAATCGTTCGCGAGGTCGGCATCGTTCTCGCCTTTCTTATCAAAGCCAAACGTGCGCGGATTCGGTGCCCCGGGGATGCGGGCCCACTCGCGGCGGAGACGCGATTCGTTGTTCTTCACCTCCTCGCGGAGCTTCGCGACAATCTCCTTGTTCTCCGGCTTCGCCATGGCCTCATCGACGGCTTTCACCCACTGCTTCGCACGCTCACGGGCATCGATTTGATACTTCACGAAATCCTTCACCTTCGGCGTCGTTGTCTCACCTTCGTAATGCAGCTTCTTCGTGACGCTCGCCGCCGTCTGCCACGCAAACGCCTCCTCCAACGCCTCGCGACCGAGCGCCTGATACTGCTCGATCTGATTTGCCGACATGAAGAGGTTCGAGCCGACGGTATCAAAGGCCCCCGAGCCCCCATCAGGCGGCAACTCCGCCACATTGATCTCCACGCCGAGCAGCTCCCGCAGCGTGTTCTTGTATTCACGACGATTCAGGCGCCGCATCGTGATCACCCCCTTTTGATCGCCAAGACTGCGCCGCGCCGCCACCATCACATTCGCCAGATCATCAAGGAAATCGGCCTTTACGGCACTCGCTGGCTGTTTTTCATCCTCTGGCGGCATGTCGCCTGAGTTCATCGCATTCAGCACCTTCTGCCACTTTTCCGCGATCTCGACATTCGTGATCGCCAGCGGCAGATCATCCACGCGGAACTTCCCTTTCTGCTTTTCCGGGCCGTGACAGTTCACGCAGTGCTCTTTGAACAGCGCACGATGCTTCTCCGGCATCGCCGGATCGGCGGCGAGGAGGACGGAAGGGACGAGAAGGACGAAAAAGACGGGTAGACGCATGACGGAATGAACTTTGGATCACAGGCTCTTCAAATACGCGACGATGTCGGCGATGCCTTGCTCGGTGAGGCCGAGCATGGAGGGCTCGAACATGAGGCTGCGGCCTTTGAGCTTTTGGAGGCTCTGGATGCGCTTTTTCGGCACGGTCTGCACGACGCCGCCCATGCATTTGATGAGCACGGGGTCGCCGCTGGTCAAAACGATGCCGGTGATGCTCAATCCATCGGTTGTGATGATCTCGCTACCCTCAAAACCGTGCGAGATGCCCTTGCTGGGCTCGGCGATGGCCTGGATGAGCACATCTGCGGTCTGCTGTTTCGCGAAGGTGGTGAGGTCAGGACCGAAGTCGATGCCGTTGCTGCCAAAGCGATGGCAGGTGTAGCAGGTGGCGACGGCGGTGGCACCGCGTTTGGCATCGCCTTGGAGCTTGGCGATGGCTTTGAGGTCGAGCGGCTTCGCGTTCGCGGGAAGTGGCGGCAGCGGGCTGGCGGTGAGCTGAACTTTGTCGGGATCGTAGATGCCGAGCGCCTTCAGGCTCTGCTCGATGCCGTAGGCCTTCCAATCGTTGTTTTTGCGATTCATGAGCCACCATTTAGCCATGTCTTGCAGCGGGAAATCCTTCTTCTGAGCGAGTTCGATCATCGCACCGGCGGCCTCGGCGCTTTGGGTGAAGGCGAGCGCGGTGAGCATGAGCTGGCGCTGGTCTTTGCTGAGCTTGTCGTTGAGCGCACGGGCTTTGAATGCCTCCA
>JBJONJ010000627.1:0-2623 GCA_046051905.1 Verrucomicrobiota bacterium | reverse complement strand
GAGGCCCGCGTGGGCGTTTCCAGCCTCGTCGGCGGCGTGCAGACGGGTGATGGCAAACAGGGCAAGGAACAGGGAAGGGGCCTTCATGGTCGTTCGGGTGTGGTGGATGCTTCAACCTTCCAACAGCCCCGAAGTTGCGCCGGGATGACAGCGAGGCATCGTGACGCATGCCGAAGTCCTGGAGCGACAAACTCTCCCATCCGCCGAAGCCTGTGGTGAAGAGCCTCGACAAGCCTTTTGCAGGTCATGAGCTGGGGGCCAAAATGCTGATTCCCACGCCTGCCATCGTGGCAGCCTATGTCGAAGGCATTCCAGCAGGCGAGTCACGCAGCATGCCGCGACTGCGTGAAGACCTCGCCGCGGCCCACCGGGCGCATTTCACCTGTCCGCTCACCGCGGGCATCTTTCTGCGCATTGCCGCGGAGCGGGCCTGGGAGCTGCATCAGGCGGGGAAGCCACTCAAGAGCATCACGCCCTTCTGGCGCGTCGTGGACCTGAAATCGCCCATGGCCCGGAAACTCGCCTGCGGACTCGATTTTCTGACGCAGCAGCGGAAGCGCGAGAAGCTCGATTGATCGTATGAGGCCGGTGCGGGCGTATGACTTTCATGCTGCGTCTGTTTTATCTGCCGATTCTTGTCCTGGGTGTGTTTTCATCGCTTCATGCCGTGGAGACGGTGATCGAGTCACGTCGCCTGCATCTCGGCAAACCGGGTTCGTATGAGTGGGAGGAGTTCAAAGATCGCCCGGTGGATGGCGAGCACCTTGAGTTGAGATTTCAGGCCATGTCGAACGCCACCGAGCACACGCTGAGGATCTGGCAGTGCCAGGTGAAGCTGGGCTGGCCGGTGAAATTGAACGGCAAAAAACTGTGTCAGCTCACCACGGCCGAGACGCCAATGGAGACGCTGTTTGCCCTGCCAGCGGGGGCTTTGATCGAAGGCGAAAACGTGCTGCTCATCGAAGCACCGCCAAGCCTCGATGACATCGAGGTCGGGCCGGTGGTGCTCGATGACCGACCGGTGAAGGCGCTTCTGGGTGAGGCGCGGATGGAGGTCGTGGTCACGGAGGCGGGGTCGGCGGCTTCGATGCCGTGCCGGCTCACGCTGACCCGCACGGATGGCAGCTTGCAGCCCTTGCTGGCCGGTCCCGAGGATGCGGTGGCGGCACGGACGGGCGTCGTTTACTCCCGCGATGGCAAGGCGTGGATCTCCGCGCCGGCTGGGGACTATGTGCTGCATGCCGGCCGTGGTTTTGAGTGGGGCGTGGCGAGGCAAAAAGTGACGGTGAAAGCCGGTGAGACCCGGAAGGTGGCGCTCTCTTTGACCCGGGAAGTGGACACGCGGGGCTGGATCGCGGCGGACAGCCACATCCACACGTTGACGCACAGCGGCCATGGCGATGCCACCCTCGCGGAGCGCATGCTGACCATCGCCGGAGAGGGGATCGAGCTGGCGGTCTCCACCGATCACAATCATCACACGGACTACGCGCCTGCCGCCGCGAGCACGGGAACGGCCGCCGCGTTCACGCCGGTGATCGGCAATGAGGTCACGACCAAGCACGGGCACTTCAATGCCTTCCCGATTCAGCCGGGCGCTCCGGTGGTGGATGCCTCGGTGCAGGACTGGGGCCTTCTCATTCCCGCCATCCGCGCCACGCCGGGCGTCCAGGTCATCACGCTGAATCATCCGCGGGACCTGCACAGCGGCTTCGTGCCCCTCGGTGGACTTCAGTTCAACCCGCTGACCGGCAAACATCGCGATGCCGCGGCGCTCAAAATCGACGCCATGGAGGTCATCACCTCCGCCGCGATGCAGTCGGACATTCAACTGCTCTACCGCGATTGGTTTGCCCTGCTCAATCGCGGCCACCGCCTCGCTGCCATCGGTTCCAGCGACAGCCATGACGTGAACCGCTTCATCCTCGGCCAGGGCCGCACCTACGTCGCGGCGGTGGATGCGAATCCGGCGGGGCTTGATCTCGACCAGGTCTGGCGCGGTTACCATGAAGGCCGCCTGCTGGTGAGCCTGGGCCTGCTCACGCGAATCCAGGTCGATGGACGCTTCGGCGTCGGGGATCTCGCCACGGGTCTCGATGACACCATCAAGGTGGAGATCAGCGTGCACGGCCCCTCGTGGGTGCAGGCGGATCATCTGGCGCTGTATGCCAACGGCCTGCTCATCCGCGAGGAAACGCTTCGCGATGACCACCAGCCCGGTGAGAAGGCGAAAGTCGTCTGGAAGCTGCCGAGGCCATCTCACGACGTACACCTGGTCGCCATCGCCACCGGGCCCGGGGTGAAGGAGGCCTTCTGGGAGATCCCGCGTCCTTACCAGCCCGCCAGCAAGACCTTCACCTCCCGCGTCCTTGGCTCCACCAACCCGGTCTGGATCGATGCCGATGGCAATGGGGCATTCGAGTCCGCCCGCGCCATCGCTCAGCGGCTGCTCCGCGAGGCCGGAGGCGAGGCCAGCCAGGTGAATCGCGACAAGCTCGACGCGGCGGTGCGGGTCCAGTTGGACGACCTCGCCCGCTGAGTCACGGCTCACCAAAAGCCCCACAGGCCGGTTTTCATCACATAAAGGCCGAGGAGCAGGTTTCCGACCGCGTGCATCACGATG
>JBJONJ010000626.1:0-2815 GCA_046051905.1 Verrucomicrobiota bacterium | reverse complement strand
CCCGATGCTCAAAGGCGTGCTGCCCTTTCTCTTCGGCAAAGACCTCACCAGCGACGAGCAAAAGAACGTCGATCGCTACACCGAGGACCTCACGAAATGGATCGTCGAGGCCATCACCAAGGCCTGGGACAAAAAAGAGCCCGCGCGACTCGACTGGTCCGTCGGCAAAGCCTACTTCGGCCTCAACCGACGCCTTCAAGGCCCCAACGGCCTGCAAAACGCGCCCAACTTCAACGGTCCCGTCGATCGGGCCGTGCCCGTGCTCCGCGTGAAGAGCGCCGACGGCAGCAAATTGATCGCCACGCATGCCAGCTACGCCTGCCACTGCACCACGCTCAGCATCAATGAGATCCACGGCGACTGGGCCGGCATCGCGCATGAAGAGCTCGAACTGCGCTTCCCCGGCAGCATCGCCCTCATCGCCATTGGCTGCGGTGCGGACCAGAATCCCTATCCGCGACGCGAGATGCGCTTCGTTGTGGATCACGGCGTTGCTTTGGCCAAAGAAATCGTCCGCCTCATCAACGAACCCATGAAGCCCGTGCGCGGACCCCTCGCCTGCGCCACGAAGGAAGTCATCCTGCCCTACGACAAGCTGCCCACACCCGAAGAATGGAAGACCCGCAGCACCGACAAGAACAAGTACACCGCCTACCACGCCCAAAAACACCTCGCCATCCTCGAGCGAGGCGAAAAAATCCCGCCTGCCCTGCCCTACATGCTTCAGACGTGGCACTACGGCGATGACCTCCTCACCATCAATCTCCCCGGCGAGGTCGTCGTGGACTACGGCCTGCGTTTCAAAAAGGAATACGATCCCGCCCGCACCTGGGTAAACAGCTACACCAACGACGTGCCCTGCTACATCCCCTCCCAACGTGTGTGGGAAGAAGGCGGTTACGAAGCCGGCGGAGCCATGATTTACTACGCCCGCCCCACCCGCTTCGCCTCCGGCATCGAAAACATCATCGCCAGCGGCGTGCAAAGCCTCGTGAATCCGGGCTTCAAGGCGAAGTGAGGCCATCCAGATCCATCGACTCTCAAGTTGACCACGGGGCATTTCACCTTCGCTCGAGCTCACGCTGGCTTCGGTCGGCGATCCGCCGACCCTGCGTTACTTTGATCAGCGGACGCAGCGGCCCCATCATACGAGTGCTGATTCCTTTCACACGAACCAGATGCTCAGGGCAGGAATAAGGTCGTCCAAGCATGATGGCACGAGCGAGCGAGGGGCCGATACCGGGCAGGCTGTCGAGTTCGCTCTCCGTGCTGAAATTGAGATCAACGAGCGCCAAATCCACCTCCTTAGCGAAGGCCCAACGGGTGGCCCTTGATTCGTTCAGCACCCAGGCACTGACGAGAATCAGGACGCCCGCGGCCAAGGCCTGCCAGCTCCAAGGCACCTCGCCCGGCAGGGGAGGCAGCCCCCAGCCAAGTTGGATTTTTTGGCGTGATCGAGACGAATCCACGGGCAGAGGGCGTCAAAGCTAGACCGAAGAACACAAAGCGTGAGAGTCAGGCAGACGGTCAGGCGAAGCAGTTACTCGCTCTTCTTTTTGGGGGTCGCCTTCTTCTTCGGCTCGTCCTTCTTTTTCGCCGGTGTTTTGGCATTCCCTTTCTCCGTGGCCTTCTGTTTGACGCCGACATTCAGCTTGAGGACCGAGTCATGGCCTTCACCCGGGGATTTTTTGACCGTGCCCCCCACCCACGAGCCAACTTTGACGGCTTCGAACGACACGGGCTTGTCGCCGTTGATGTACTCGGTGGTGGTATTGAGATTGAACTTCGTCTCGACAGCCTCGGTGCTCTCACCGCGAACAATCGTCAATGTGCGGGACGTGACGGCCACCACCTTGCCGTAAAACGGGTAGGTGTTCTGGCCCGCTGTGGGCTCAGCCTGCTTGGCTAGCGCTTTTTTAGGACTGTCCGCGCTGCGCAGAGCCGGGATGAGAACAGCGGACATAGCCGCCACGACGAGGAGAACTTTGGTGCTCATAAGGACATCAGAGTTTTACCCTATTTGAATAAATAAAAGTTTTATTTTAAGATCAGGAACGATCTCAGAAAATTAAGACCCCCTTCGAATTTCCGAGCCCTTAAACTGGATGCCGATCCGGAAAACCTTCTTCTTCCGGCATTCGATTTTACCGGTTAGCAGGTCAAACCGGTCGGGAATCTCGATAACATGGACGTCCGTCTTCGCGTGGAAACCACGTTCCGAGAAGATATCGATCAGAATGGCCAGAGCTTCGGGATCGTGGAAAAGCTTGTCCTCCGTGTTGATGTCGGCACGGCCCGAGATGGCGTGGCGGACGATGATCGGCATCATCTTCGTCTCGATAAAGGTGACGACAGCCTGCATGAGGTCCGGTTTTTCCACCTTGTAGGCATCCAGGCGGCGCACGAGGTCCTGGCGGGCGTGGCGGATGATCTCGCTGGCGAGCGGCAGCTTGCGCAGGAGATCGAAGGTGCGCGGATCGAGTTCGAGTGAGCTTTGATACTCCAGTTCCTTCACGATGTTTTCCTGCACCAGTTCCAGCGGTGCCTGCGCATTGATGAAGTGGTAATGGAAGATCTCCTTCAGTGAGACAAGCGCATCATAAGTCTTCTCTTTGAAGACCTTGTAGCGGTTCCGCGCCAGCGCGGAGTCGAAGTCCGTGGCACGCTCCTCCCACAGTTCGCGGAGACCGGAGCTGCGCACCTCCGCGTTGTGCGCGAGCACTTCCTGGCCGCGCTTCAGTTGTCGCGCGATGCTTTCTGTCTCATCGACAAAGAGCACCATGATGTGGAAGATCGGCTGCTTAAAGTGTGCGGC
>JBJONJ010000625.1:0-5832 GCA_046051905.1 Verrucomicrobiota bacterium | reverse complement strand
CCTTCGATTCGGCGCTTTTGAAAATCTCCTCCTCCAGCATGACTCGGCCTTTTGTGATGGGTGGCAGGCCTTGCGGAGCGGCATCTTTCGTGTGGGTGGACATGGCGGCGCTCATGGCGAGAGCCTCCGGCGAAACGACGCGGTCCTTCGTGGTGCGAACGGCCTCGATGAAATTGTGCCGGGCGATCACATTGCGTGTCTCACTGCCGAGGATGTCATTGAGACGACTGAGGGCGCTGCGTTCATCACGGAGCTTCTTGAAATAAATGAGCACATTATCGACCTGCCATCTGCCAAAGGTATCGACGACGACGAAGACCTTGTCCTTGGTGGGCATCTTGGCCGAGGGGCCGTCCCATTCCATGACGCGTTTTTCAAAGCGGTTCACGCTTTGGATGAAGGGCGTCTTCCAGTGCAGGCCGGCCTCGGTGACGGGCTCGTCCACGGGCATGCCGAACTGGGTGATGATGACCTGCTCCGTCATATCGACGGTGTAAAAGCCGCTGCCGAGCACGAGGGAGATGGCGAAGATGGCGATGAGGATGAGTGTGGCTTTCATGGGATTACTTCGCCTGGGAGTTGAGGTTCATGAGAGGGAGAAACTGCGGGGCTTTCTCGTCGAGGATGACCTTGCCGGGCACGGTGGGCAGGATCTCGGACATGGTTTCGAGGTACATGCGTTTTTTCGTGACCTCCGGCGCTTTCTTGAACTCGGTGAGCAGGGCTTGGAAGCGGTTCGCATCGCCCTCGGCTTCGTTGACGCGTTTGGTGGCATAGCCTTCGGCCGTGCTGATCTTTTGCTTCGCCTCGCCACGGGCACGCGGCACGGCTTTGAAGTATTCGGCCTTGGCCTGGTTCACGGCGGATTCTTTCTCCTGCTGCGCTTTGTTCACATCGCTGAAGCTCATCTCGACGCTGCGCGGGGGATTCACATTGCCGAGCTGGATCTGATCAATGCGGATGCCGATGTCCAGCGTCTTCACGAGCTGGCGGAGCCGTTCGGCGGCTTTGATTTCCATCTCCTGGCGGCCCACGGTGAGCACTTCATCGACGCTGCGATCACCCACCACCTCACGCATGGAGGCCTCGGCGAGGTCGCGGAGTGTCTGAAGCGGATCGCGGAAGGTGAAGAGATACTTCTCCGGCTCCTCGATGGTGTATTGGACGACCCATTCGACGAGTGCGGTATTCAGATCGCCGGTGACCATCGTTTTCTCCTGCTCCATCTCCTCGTAGGTCTCGGCGTATTGGTAGGAGTTCGTGGCTCCCTGCGTGGCAAAGCCGAATTCGAGCTTCTGCTGCCGGGCGACCTCGACGGGCGTGATGGTGTCGATACCCCACGGCAGTTTGAAGTGCAGGCCCGGTTCGGAGGTTTTTAAGTAAGCGCCAAAGCGCTGCACCACGGCCACGGAGTTTGCCGGGACGGAGTAGAAACTCGAAAAGAGGCCCACCACGACGATGAGGGTGATGAGGATGCCGAGGATGAGTGCTGAGTTGACGCGTATCTTTGGAGCACCGGGAAGGGGAGGGAGAGCAGCCATGAGGCGGACGATAGCCGAGCGGGCGGTATCGTCTATCGGCTATTGTCTATTCGATCAGCGGGTAAACAGCTGATCGCGGCTCGGCGGGAATAGACGATCAACCATAGACGATAGCCGCGAGGCGGCGTCAGAGCGCCATCAGCGGCGCGGGCACGAGGAAGGCGTGCTGCTCCAGCAGGCTCCAGGCACCGTTCCAGCTCAGATAAGGCGCGGCATACACCACGAGCACATAAGCCAGCGCCACAGGGAAGATGCCGAAGCGGGCGGTCCAGCGCCAAAACCAATGCCGCGGTGCCTCGCGGCGTTGCGCACGACTCATCGCCCAGCCGGTGAGCAAACGGGCGGGGAAGATGAAGACCACAAACAGAAGCGCCGGCAGCCACACGAGCTCGCGTGGCGTGAGCTCGATCTTCAGCAAATAGAGCGGGATGGCCAGCAGCACGGTGATGAACAAGGCCAGCCAGAAGGCCAGCGGAGCCCGCTGGAACATCCGTCGCACCTCGCGGATCTCGAAGATGGCTTCGAAGCGTTCGGTTTGCGCCAGATGCGCCTGAAGAAACGGCAGATGCATCACCACGAGCAGCAGCAGCAACCCGCCAAGCAGCGAAAGCGCCACCGCGCCGCCGACTGGAGCCCGCGTGGCCGCAAACAGGATGCCCGCAGGCACGATGAGCCATGCCAGCGCTCCGGCGAAGCCGCGCAAACCGAGCCAAAAGTAAAACGGCAGCTGCAAACCAAGCACATAAGTCTGCAACGCTTGTTTGACCTGCGACAGGCTGTCGGCCGATTTCAGCCAGCGATGCAGTTTCAGCGGTGCAGGCCATAAAAAGTGCCACCAGCGTCCGCCGCGCAGGCTGGCCCACACGATGTGGATCAGCGTCAATACGAACAATACGATGGCACCCGCATTCCACAGCATCGCGATGCGGCTACCAGCAGCGATGATCTCCGCATCACGCCAGAAGCCCTCGGCAATCCTCGCGGGCCACATCACCACCCAAGCACCTGCGGCCACGCTGCCGATGACGGAGGCCTTTCGCACGCCGATGAAGCCATCCCGCAGCCGGCCTGTCCGTGCCACCGTGCCGCTCACATGCAGCAGGTAGCCTAGGCTGAGAAAATTCAGCCCCGGCACCACCGAGCACACCGCCACGAGCACCATCACCGCCGCGAAACCGAACGCCCAGTCGATCCACGAAGCCACGCGGCTCGTAAAAGATGGGCGGGCTAGGTTTTCGTCGTGCATGAATGGCGAATGAGCAGGCGAGAACTGCACCGCAGCTCCCAAGTTTCACTTTATCATCGCGAAATCAGCCTGACGAGCCACGTTTCCTGCTCCCCCCAAAACCTCTCATGACGACGAAAACCCTCTTCGTTCTCCTTTTGCCTGCCTTCGCGGCTTCCGCTGCGCCGCCGCGTGGCGAGGAAGCCTATCAAAAACGTGTCCTGCCGCTGTTGCAGAAGTTCTGCTACGACTGCCACAGCGACGGCGTGGACAAGGGGGACTTCGTCATGGACGAATACAAGGACTACACTTCCATGATCGCGGACAAGGTGCAGTGGGATCATGTGCGCCAGCAGATCGCCACGCATGTGATGCCGCCGGAAAAGAAGGACAAGCCTTCCCTCTCCGAACGCGATGAAATGCTCGCCTGGATCGACGACACGATTTTCTGGTTTGATCCGAACAAGCCGGACCCTGGCCGGGCGGTGTGGCGTCGCCTCAACCGCACGGAATACAACAACACCATCCGTGACCTGCTGCTGGTGGACATGCGCCCGGCGAATGAGTTCCCGCCGGATGACACCGGCTATGGCTACGACAACATCGGCGATGTGCTGGCGCTCTCGCCGCTGCTGATGGAGAAGTATCTGCGTGCCGCGAATGCGATCACGGAGAAGGCTCTCGATACCTCCGAGGTGGAGCGGCTGGACGTGGAGCTGGGTGCGAAGAAGTTTTGGAACCAAAAAGGCACGTCGAGCGAGCATGAAGGCGTGCGCTGGTTTCACGACGAGTCGGAGGCAGCCACGAAATTCAACGCCCCGGCCTCCGGTACCTATGTTTTCAAGATCAGGGCTTCCGCCACGCAGGCTGGTCCCGATGCCGCGAAGATCGCCTTCAGCATTGATGGCAAGGAAGTGGGCCAGTTTGATGTCACCGCGAGGTTTCGCGGCGAAAAAGGCCCGTGGCAGACGATCACGCACGAGGCACGCCTGAGCGGCGGCGAGCACAAGCTGACCGTGAAGTTCCTCAATGACTTCTACGACGGCGCGAACCCCGATCCCGAGAAGCGGGATCGCAATCTCGCGGTAGATAAAATCGACATCGAAGGCCCCTTTGGCCTGCTGCCGCCGCGTGGCACGCGTCTCGTGCAGTGGCTGCTCGAAGGAAAACCGGCCGGTCATCCTGAGATGAAGCTCAGTGGCGAGGATTTTCAGATCGGCGAAGGTGATGGCAATCGCGACACCGGTGCCATTTACCTCGCCAGCAGCGGCTTTGTGAAGCATCCGCTTGAGATCGAAAAGGCAGGCAAGTATCGTCTCACCATCAAAGCCGGCGCTCAGCAGGCTGGCAGCGAACCGGCGAAGTTTGACGTGCGGCTCGGTGGCAAAAACGCGGGTTCCTTTTCCGTCACCGCGAAGGATCAGGCTCCGCAATGGTTCAACGCGGAAGTCGAGCTGCCTGCCGGCCGCCACGAGATCCAGGTGTGGTTCTTGAATGATTTTTACGACGAGAAAACTCGCCAGGATCGCAATTTCTGGCTGCATCAGCTTTCCATCACCGGGCCGGTGGATGCGCCGGGCGGCATCGCCGAGGCAGAACTGCCCAAACTCGTCGAAAAGCTCGGCACGCGGCTCTTTCGCCGCCCGATGAAGGACGAGGAGAAGGTAAAATGGAACGGCATCGCCGAGCTAGCACGAAAAGAAGGCGCGAGTTCATTCGATGCGCTCGGCTTTGTACTGCGTGGCATGCTGGTTTCGCCGTCATTCCTCTTCCGGGCACCTCCGCAGCCTGCGGGCGAGGTGAAGGATGGCAGTGCGTTGATCGATGAATACTCGCTGGCCTATCGCCTGTCGTATTTCATCTGGTCTGCCCCGCCGGATGACAAGCTGCTGCAACTCGCCGCGAAGGGCGAACTGCGCAAAAACCTCCCTGCTGAGGTGAAACGCATGCTCGGAGATTGGCGTGCCTACAGCCTCGCGGAGGATTTTGCCGGCCAATGGCTGCAACTGCGTGATGTGGAAATCGCGGATGTGGACACACGGCGCTTTCCTGAATTCAAAGGCGGCATCAGCTCCGCGATGAAGAAGGAAACGCAGTTGTTCTTCAATCACCTGCTCAGCGAGAACCGCCCGGTGATCGAGTTTCTCTCCGCCGATTACAGTTTCCTGAACGAGAAGCTGGCCCGCTACTACGACATCAAAGGCGTGAAGGGAGACAAATACCAAAAGGTGTCGCTGCAAGGCACGCCACGCGGTGGCATCCTCACGCAGGGTAGCCTGCTGCTCGTCACCTCAAATCCCACCCGCACCTCGCCCGTGAAGCGCGGGAAGTTCCTGCTCGAAAACATTCTCGGCACCCCGCCACCGCCTGCGCCCGGCGGTGTGGCTCCCCTCGATGAAAAGAAAGTGCGTTTTGGCAATCTCACGCTGCGCCAGCAGTTCGCCGAACATCGCAGCAATGCTTCGTGCGCGGGCTGTCATGCCTTCCTCGATCCGCTGGGCTTCGCCTTTGAAAACTACGACGCCATCGGCCGCTGGCGCACGGAGGAAAAGAAGCAGGCCATCGATGCCAGCGGCAGCCTCGTGCGCGGCCAGACCTTCAAAGACCTCGCCGAGCTGCGTGCCATCCTCGTCCGTGACATGGGCGGACAGTTCACCAAGAACCTCGCCGAGAATTTGATGACCTACGCCCTCGGCCGCGGCCTCGAATACAGTGACAAACCCGGCGTGCAGGCCGTGTTGAAACAGTCCGAGACCACCGGCCACCATTTCCAAGACCTCATCCTCGCCGTCTGCCAGAGCGTGCCGATGCAGCGCATGCGGGTGGAGTGAGGCGGGGAAGGAAGGCTCTTGTCGATTCGGAGCGGGCGGTTATGATCTGCCTCATGCCGCCGATTGCCGAACTCCTGGCTCCGATCCAGTCCTCTCCCTTCCTGCCGGAGGTGGTGGATCGCTTGTCGAGCATGCTGGCCGCCGAGCGGCAGCGTCGAAACAAGTTTTACGAGGAGATGACGCCTGAGATGAAGGTGGAGTTCATTGATGGCGAGGTCGTTTTGCATTCCCCGGC
>JBJONJ010000624.1:0-3856 GCA_046051905.1 Verrucomicrobiota bacterium | reverse complement strand
ACGGCCGCGCCGGCCGCTGGAGCAGATCCCTTTGCTCAGCCGGCTGCGGGTGGGGCTGGCGGTGGCCTCTCCATCAAGCGGATGGGTGCCAAGGAATTCCTTGAAGGTCGAGGCATTCCGTTCCCCGAGGGCTCAAGTGCCAGCTTCTCTGGTGGAACGAGCACCCTCGTCGTGCGCAACACCGTGCCGAACATGGAGATGGTGGAAGGTCTGGTCGAACAGGCCATGAAAACAGCCCCCAAAATGGTGACCGTGACCGTCCGCATGCTCGAAGTAGCTCAAAAGAACCTAGATGAGCTTGGCTTCGACTGGTTGATGGGCGGTGGTGGCAGCAATCCCAAGGTCGATTTTGGCGGAGGTTCCTATGGTAGCACCACCCGGTCCAGCAACCTCACCCAGTACCCTTTTTCGACGGTGACGACCACTCCCGCCGCCTATGCTGCGCTACCTCCCACGTCGGTGTCTACCGCGGTGGGTTCCAACCCGATCACGGCGGGATTGCGCTCTGGAGACTCTGCCTCCAACCTGAATCGCCTGGACCAGTTGTTGACCACCGGCAATACGACCGCCCAGGGCCAAAACGCCGCCCCGGGCATTCTTTCCGTTGCCGGAGTGTTCACCGACCCCCAGTTTCAAGCCCTCTTTCGTGGCTTGTCGCAAAAAAAGGGCATCGACATTCAGGCCAGCCCGAGTGTGATCACCAAAAATGGTCAAAAGGCCACGGTCGAACTGCAGCGGGAGCTCATTTATCCTACCGAATTTGACCCGCCGCAGGTTCCGCAAAACCAAGGAACCGCAAACGGCGGCGTGACCCTCACCGCAGGTCCGCAGGCGCAGCAAATTGCGACGCCCACGACTCCCACGGCGTTTGAAATGAGGAAGACCGGAGTCTTGCTCGAAGTGGAGCCGGTCATTGGCGAAGATGGCTCGGTGGAACTCAATCTCTCCCCCGAGATCACTGACTTTGAAGGATTCGTCAATTATGGCTCGCCCATCATTCGGACCGGAGGAGTTTTTCCCATCTATGTGTCGGACTTCTCGACTACAGGCCCCCTCCTTGTCATCAGCGTTCCAACGCTTGTCGGATTCAATGTCACGCCTGACACGGTCATCACGGAGAACGCCATCCTCCAGCCCATCTTCAAGACGAGCAAAACCAATACCTCCGTTCGCGTGTGGGATGGTTCCACCATCATGTTGAGCGGCCTAGTCCGCCAGGACATCAACATCGTGGACGATAAGGTGCCGATCATCGGGGATCTGCCCTTCGTGGGCCGGCTTTTCCGCAGCAACACCAAGCAGGTGGAAACCACAAACGTCATCTTCTTCGTGACCGTGGACATCATCGACCCGTCTGGCCAGAAGGTTCGCAAGACGGCTCAGACCGCCTCCACCGCGCCTTGAGGAGCACAGGCTTCCGCACGCTTGGCCAGTTCAAAATCAAGCCAAGTGAGTCCTCGGACACTGTGTGTGCGGACCTGAAAAAGCACCCTGCGCCAGGAGAGCGTTAACTCAGGGTGATGATCCATCTTTTCAGCCTCTTCGCCCAGTTGGGCGACAAAACGCACCCCATCAAGATAGGCCCCCAACCGGAACTCTTTGACCAGTTCACCGTTTTCGAGCCGCCAGCCCCCGAACCGGGACAGAGCAGCCATTTCGACCTCGATTTGACCTTCGGAGAGAATTTCGCGTTTCATGGCGCGGAGGTTCGGACAGCCTCCGGGGCCGCGCAAGCATCCCGCATTGCATTCCCGGCGGCTCTCGCCTAGATACGCGCCCCTCCCGCCAGCCCCTCTCGAATGTCCATCGCCAATACCCGCAACTTCTCCATCATCGCGCACATCGACCACGGGAAGACCACGCTCTCCGACCGCCTTCTCGAGTTCACGAAGACCATCACCGTGCGGCAGCAACAGGATCAGCTCCTAGATGCGATGGATTTGGAACGCGAACGCGGCATTACTATCAAGGCGCATCCGGTGTGCATGAACTACAAGGCCCGCAACGGCCAGATGTACAAGCTGAACCTGCTCGACACCCCCGGGCACGTCGATTTCAGCTACGAGGTCAGCCGTTCCCTGGCCGCATGCGAGGGAGCCCTGCTCCTAATCGATGCCTCCCAGGGGGTCGAGGCCCAGACGGTGGCCAATTTGAACCTCGCGATGCAGCAAAACCTGCACGTCATCCCTGTCATCAACAAGGTCGATCTCCCCAGCGCCGACATCGAAAAGTGCAAGCGCCAGCTCGAGGACATCCTGCAGCTCCCCGCGGATGAGGCCGTGCCTGCCAGCGCCAAGATGGGCATCGGCATTGAGGACATTCTGGAGGCCATCGTCGCCTACATCCCGCCGCCAAAAGATCCCGGTGACGGCCACCTCCGTGCCTCCGTCTTCGATTCCGTCTTCGACGCCTATCGCGGCGTCGTCAGCTATGTGCGTGTTGTCAGCGGCACGATTGTTCGCGGACAAAAAGTCCGCATGATGTCCACCGGACTCGATTATGAAATCAAAGACGTCGGCATCTTCCGCCCGAAGATGACCACCTGCGAAAAGCTCGAGGCTGGCGACGTGGGCTACCTCATCGCCAACGTGAAGACCACCGCCGATGTGAAAATCGGTGACACCCTCACCGAGACCCGCAAACCCGCTCCCGAGCCACTCCCTGGCTTTAAAGAAATCCACCCGCTCGTCTTCAGCGGCATCTACCCGGTCAGCACGGACGACTTCGAGGCCCTCAAACTCGCCGTCGGCAAGCTCCAGATCAACGACGCCGCCTTCACCTTCATGAGCGAGAGCTCCGCCGCCCTCGGCTTCGGTTTCCGCTGCGGCTTCCTCGGCCTGCTTCACATGGAAATCGTCCAGGAGCGCCTTCGCCGCGAGTTCAACATGGACGTCATCTCGACGTATCCGTCCGTGATTTACGAAGTGCGCAAAACCAACGGCGAGGAGATGATGGTGGATAATCCAACCTTCCTCCCCAGCGCCCAGGAGATCGACGAGATCCGCGAGCCGATGGTTAAGGTGAACATCATGATCCCCAACGAGTACATTGGTGACATGATGCAGCTCGTCATGGACAAGCGCGGTCAAGTGAACAACACCGAGACGCTCGACGACCGCCGCGTGCTCCTGCACACCGTGATGCCGCTCAATGAGATCCTCGTGGACTTTAACGACAAGCTCAAATCCATCACCCGCGGCTACGGCAGCATGGACTACGAGCACGCCGGCTACCAGGCCGCCGAACTCGTCAAAATGGACATCCTCATCGCCGGCGATCCGGTTGATGCCTTCTCCTGCATCGTCCATCGCGCCAAGGCCGAATCCCGCGGTCGCCAGCTCTGCGGCAAGCTCAAGGAAGTCATCCCGCAGCAGCTTTTCGTCGTCGCTATCCAGGCCGCCATCGGCGGCAAGATCATCGCCCGCGAAAGCATCAGCGCCCTGCGCAAAGACGTGACCGCCAAGTGCTACGGCGGCGACATCAGCCGCAAACGCAAGCTTCTGGATAAGCAGAAAGAGGGCAAAAAGAAGATGAAAGCCATCGGCAAGGTGAACATCCCGCAGGAAGCCTTTATCGAGGTGCTCAAAAACAACTGACCGGCTGGCACTCTTCCTGCCTCTCACGTTTTTCAAATTGCTCCAGCATGCCTGCAGGTCTTCCTGACCTAGTGGCTTGTCTTTTCCTCCACTCTTGAACCGTCAAAAGACATGAAAGTTCGATGTCTTTTTGGCCCCCAGAATGCTCTTGCACCTGATATGGCTCTGGCCTAAATGCCGCCCCCTTTCCCGTCCGACCTCGGGTCTGGCTGGAGGGGGTGTCTCGACTTCTTTTCCTCAACCTCACCAATGAACAACCC
>JBJONJ010000623.1:0-2798 GCA_046051905.1 Verrucomicrobiota bacterium | reverse complement strand
AGCGAGCATGAGCAGCAGCGCATCGGCCAGGATTTACATGACGGCCTCTGCCAGCACTTGGCGGCCATCGGCCTGGCGGCCCGCTCGCTGGCAGATGACCTTCAGGCGGAGGGCAGCGGCTCCGTGCAGGACGCGGAGCTCATCCAGCAGTCCATCCAGCAGGCCGTCACCGAGGCCCGCGGGATGGCACGTGGCATTTTTCCGGTGCATGTGGACCGCCACGGCCTCGCGGTGGCGCTGGCGGAGATGGCTGGCTCCACCTCGCGGCTCACGGGTGTACAGATCGAGGTGGAGGAGGCTGGCGATGTGCAAATTTCTCCTCCCGAAGCAGCGATGCACCTCTACCGCATCGCTCAGGAGGCGGTGGCCAATGCCGTGCGTCATGGCGGTGCACAGAGTGTTCATATCAAGATTGACGGTAGCGCGGAATCCATCGTGCTGACGGTGGTGGATGACGGCCAAGGCTTTCCCATTCATCCGCGCAAAGACGGCGGAATGGGGATGCGCACGATGCGCTACCGCGCCCAGATGATCGGTGCCAGGCTGACCATGTCCGCTCCCGATCCCCGAGGTGCGACGCTGCGCTGCGTAGTGCCGCTCCATCGCGAATAGTTTTCAACATCCCTATCTTCCTCCCACCATGCCAAACTCCGCCAAGCCCAAGCCCGCCCGCGTGCTCATCGTCGAGGATCATCCCATGTTCCGCGAGCATCTCATCCTGCTCATCACTCGCGAGCTCGGTGTGACGATCTGCGGTGAAGCGGACAACAACCGCGATGCCATGGCGCTGCTCGAAAAGGAGAAGCCGGACATCGCCATCGTCGATCTCACCCTGCGCGGTGGCTCCAGCGGCCTCGAGCTGCTGAAAGACATCAAGGCCCTCGGGCTCGATGTGCAGGTGCTGGTGCTTTCCATGCACGATGAAGACCTGTATGCGGAGCGTGCTCTTCGTGCCGGTGCCCGTGGCTACATCACGAAAAACGAAGCCTCCTCGGAGGTCGTCAAAGCCATCCGCTGCGTGCTGGCGGGAGAGATTTATGCCAGCCACCGCGTCACCGCCCGCCTCCTTCAGCGCATGAGCCAGAAACGCACGCCCAGCAATCTTGCTGGCGTGGAAACCCTGGCGGATCGCGAGTTGGAAGTGTTCCAGATGCTCGGCCGTGGCAAGAGCACGAAGGATATCGCCACCGCGCTCAACCTTGGCGATTCCACCGTCGAGACCTACCGTGCCCGCATCAAGGACAAGCTCCAGCTTCGCAGTGCCGCCGAGCTTTATCTGCGTGCCGGTCAGTGGGTGCGAGACAACGGCGCGTGAGACGGCTCAATCCTTCACCCGGCCCGGCTCGCGGCTGCCGCTACCGGTCGGCTGCTTCATGAGGCTGTCGCCCAACTCCGCACGAATGGTCTGCGCATGCTTTTGAAGCTTCGCGACCTCCTCGGGATGCTCTGAGGCCACGTTCTTGGATTCGCTGAGATCGGTGTAAAGGTCGTAAAGCTCCGGCTGCTCGATGGTCTGCTGTTTGTAGAGCACCGGAATGCCATTTTGAGCCTTTTTGGTCACCCCCGCGATGCTGCGATACTTGTGAGGGAGCTGGAGCTTCCAGCGCCCGTCACCGCTGCTGATGGCCTGGAGTTGATTTTGCTCGTAGTAGAAGGCGTAGAAATCATGCGGGTTCACCGCGCCTTTTTCGCCCGCGACGATGGGCCAGCAGTTCAGGCCGTCGATTTTGTGATCAGGGAGCTTGGCATCAATGACATGGGCGATGGTCGGCAAGATGTCGATGGTCATCATCATCGCGTCCGTGGTGGTGCCAGCGGGAATCTTCGCGGGCCACTTCATGATGCCTGTCACGCGGGTGCCGCCCTCCCAGCAACTTCCTTTGCCCTCGCGGAGAGGTCCAGCGCTGCCGGCATGGTCGCCGTAGCTGAGCCACGGACCGTTGTCGGAGGTGAAGATGACCCAGGTGTTCTCTTCGAGGCCGTTTTTCTTCAGTGTGTCCATGATCTGGCCCACGGACCAGTCCACCTCCATCATCACATCGCCAAAGAGACCCTTGCCGGACTTGCCTTTGAACTTCTCGCTCACAAACAGCGGCACATGCACCATGCTGTGCGCCAGGTAGAGGAAGAAGGGCTTGTCCTTGTTCTTCTCGATGAAGCTCACCCCGCGGGTCGTGTAGTCGGTGGTGAGGTGCGTCTGATCTTCCGGTGTGATTTCTTCATCCACGACGCGGTCGTTTTCGACCATGGGCAGCTTTGGGTAACTGCCCTTCTTCGCCTGCGGGTGGTAGGGCCACATGTCGTTCGAGTAGGGAATGCCGTAGTATTCGTCGAAACCATGCTTCACCGGCAAAAACGGGGGCAGGGAACCGAGGTGCCATTTTCCCACCGCCGCCGTGGCGTAGTTCTTTTGCTTCACCAGCTCGGCGATGGTCATTTCATCCGCGTGAATGCCATGCTTCGCCGAAGGCCCGAGAGCACCGTGCATGCCGAGGCGGTTCGGATAGCAACCAGTCAGCAAGGCCGTGCGTGAGGCGCTGCATACTGGCTGGGCGACGTGGAAGTTCGTGAACTTGCGTCCCCCGGCGGCCAGCTTGTCGATGTTTGGTGTTTGATAGCCCTGGGCACCAAAGCAGCCCACATCAGCGTAGCCCATGTCGTCCATGAAGATGATGACGATGTTCGGCGTCGTGGCTGCGGCGAGGCTGGAAGCGAGGGCGAGGAGGCTGAGGAGAAGGCGCATGGGCGTCTCTCAGGAACGTGCGAGACGCTGGCAGATTTCATCGCTCTCAGGATGA
>JBJONJ010000622.1:0-3136 GCA_046051905.1 Verrucomicrobiota bacterium | reverse complement strand
CGCAGAAGCAGGTGCTCGACCTGCCCGTGCTCGCCGAACTGCCACCCGAGCCGAAGGGCGCGATGAGCATCGATCCGAAATCGTTACCCGGCATCGTGCTCGATGATGCACAGGCGGAGCTGAAAGGCCCGTGGAGCCATTCCTCGAACTTCAAGCCGCACCTCGGCACCGGCTATGTGCACGACGACAAACGCGGCGATGGTGAGTGCGTGGCCGTTTTCCGCCTCCAAGTGCCTCAAAGAGGTCGCTACGACCTGCGAATGGCCTATTCCGCGCATGAGACACGTGCGACCAAAGTGCCGCTCACGATTCAAAATGGCGGAAAAGCCGTCGAACTGCTCGTGGACCAAACGCAGCCACTTCCGGCCGGTGAAGTCTTCCGCAGCATCGGGAAGGTGGAACTCCAAAAAGGCCTCGAAACGACCATCACGATCCGAAACGCCAACACGAACGGTTTTGTGATTTTGGATGCGTTGCAGTTAGTGGCTGAGTAAATCTGACAATCTCCATGAAGCTCTTTCCTCTTCTTTTCATCACCACATCAATCTTTGCCGCTGAACCTGTCGCCACGGTCACGGGCACACCGGGGCTCGTGGCGTTTTGGGATTTTGTGAAGCGGGAGCCGGATGGCCAAAAGCGTTTCACCGCGCATGTGCCTGCCGGAGCCACCACGGACTACCCGCTCGATGCGGCGAACTACATCAAGGACTACTGGGGCGCGGGGCGTGAGGCGACGTATGCGGATTTTCCATTGCTGGGTCGCGGGCCGTTCGGGAATGCGATTCGCATCGTCAAAGAAACGGATGAGAACTTCCGGCCGTTTCTGTTCGTGCCGAGGTCGCGGCTGCACGACACGCCACTCGACATCAAAGGCGCGGGGAAGTCGGTAACGGTGGTGGTGTGGGCGATTCGCGAGAGTGGGAATCATGCGCTGGCGGGCATCTGGCATGAAGGCACCGATTTGAAGGAGAAGAGCACGGCCACCATCGCGAAGGTGGAGCGCGGGCAGCGTCAATACGCGCTCTTTGCCGGCCTGAACAAGCAAGGCAGCGCCTGCGGGCATGTGTCGGAGAACGGCGCGAGTTCCTTCCTGAACAAGTATGCGCTGCACAAGTGCAATTCCGTTGATCAATCGCCCGAAGTGCCCGCTGATTCACCTGCGGAGGTGCTCGACAAGTCCTGGCAGTGCTTTGCGATGACCTTCAATCACCAAACCGACGAACTCACCGGCTGGCTGAACGGCGTGTCCGGCGATCGCTGGCTCGATCAACCAAAGAACGACAAGCTGATCTCCTTTGCCTACAACGCCTACATGCAGGGCCATTACGCGAAGCTGCCCGGCAAGCAGGACGGCGAGGACGAGGCCTTCCCGAAGGATCAATACTACAACCCGCCCGAAGGCGAGCCGCTGAGCATGAAAGTGCTGCACGAGTCCGCCGACGAACGCGTCGAGCTGCGCGAGCATCGCTTCACGAGGATCGAGGTCACGCTGCGTGGCGGCAAAGAGGTGTCGCGTGATCTCGTTTCGCTGCGTCTGAACCCCTGGTGGTATCCGCACGACCTCTACACGCCAAAGGACGCGCAAAGCGGCGGCCCCTTCACCATCGGCCGCGTCATCCACAGCAGCCGCAGCGTCGGCTTCACCGGCTGGATCGGCGGCGTGGCGGTGTTTGACCGGGCGCTGAGCGCGGAGGAGTTGGGAAAGATGGCGAAGCTGCGTGAGATGGTGTCGGTTGCGAAAGCGGTGCGCTAGTCCATGAACTGGTCGTTCTGCTTTCTCGCATGAAATTATCCCTGCTCGGATTCTACCTTGTTTTTCTGTTCGTCCCGGCTTTGAGCGGCGCGGAGTTTGATCATCTCCCGCCGCATCAGCGTGCGATCCTGGACTCAAAGTCACCACCGCCGGAGGAGTATCGTTTCAGCTTTGATCTGCCTGCGGGACCGCAATTCACGGAAGCGGAGAAGGAAGCGCAGCGAGCGCATGGTCGCGAGGTGATGCCGATGGTGATGAAGGCGTTTGAGAGCGGCGCGGCGGAGGTGCGCATCCCGCCGGGGGATTATCGCTTCGGGCAGGAGCGCTGGCAGGGCGCGAAGGTGATCTTTCCGCTGGGGTTTGAGGATATGCAGCGCGATGCGGCGCAGCCTTTCGTCATCGACGCGAGCGGCGCGACGTTTTGGTTCGACCTCGATGACAAGCAGATGCCGCCGGGGCATCGCTGCGTGGGTTTCCGAAACTGCCGCAACATCGTGCTGCGTAATGCGATCATCGACCGCGGCACGCGTGGCTGCGTCGAGGGCCGGATCACGCGCATCGACCGCGAGGGCAATCGCTTTGAGATCCAGCCCTCGCCCGGCGTCGTGGTGCCCACGAGCTACAAGGGACACGATGAGCAGCGCTTGTTTCCTTTCAAAAGCGACGGCCGCTTCTGCGTGCCTCTTTACGACATGCAGGCCGGTGTGCGAAAGTTGCGCTACAAGGACATCACGCCCTCCGAGGGCGGGCGTTATTGGGTGAACATGCTCGAACCGCAGCTCATGGAGCGCCTTCACGATGCGAACTGGGAGCGTGCGTATGGCGAGCTCGGCGTGGTGCGTGTGGGCGATGGCCTCTTGTGTCTTTACACCGGTGCGGGGCTATCGTGCTTGAGGATTCGGCGAACATCACGCTGCACGGCGTCAGCGTGTATGTGGCGAAAGGCGGCCCCAGTGAGAGCGGCGGCAATGGCGCACATCTTTGGAAAGATTGCTACTTCGGTCCGCGACCCGGCACCAGCCAGTGGAAGGGCGCAGACGGCTTTCTGTGTCGCTCCACACGCTACGGCTGCGTGATGGACAACGTCACCATCCGACACACCGCCGATGATTTGCAGAACTTCCACGGCATCTGGGGCAAGGTGAAGTCCGTCTCCGGCAAGCAGGTCACGTTGGAGACGAATGGCGCGCTGCTTCCCACACTGCGCAATGCCCGGCCCGGCGACCGGTTGCGCTTCATCCATCGGAAGCAAGGCCACCTCCTTGGCGAGGCGAGGCTCGTGTCGCATGATGAGTATCAGCTCACGCTCGATCAGGACGCCACGCCCTTTGCCGAGGCGCAGGCCGAGTGGCTCGATCACGAATGCGCGGGCTGGGTGGTGCA
>JBJONJ010000621.1:0-4695 GCA_046051905.1 Verrucomicrobiota bacterium | reverse complement strand
CTTCTTCCCGGAAAGAACGTGGCATTTTGATGGTCGACTTACTTGAAGAATATACTCAACGTTTTTTTGGGTTTGTGGCTCTTCACCCTGACAATTTGCAGCATCATCACGAGAGCGCATTTTGGCGAATGATAGTGGTTGCCTCGGATCACCTTGATGAGGAAATCACTACCCATGCAATAGATTTGCCGGAGGCTGTAAAAGAGGACGCGCTTAAGTTTGTTTCGATGGTTCGTTTACTCGATCAAAAGCTGTGGAAAACATCGGATCATCTATATATAGAAGGTTTAAATTCGGTATTGAGATCTTTGAGGGAGAAGACGCTTGGCAGTTAGGAGAAAAGCTGCATCGAAGATAGTTCATAAAATGAAATCTTTCCCTCAGTGGCGGATCGTCTCACCAGCGCCGCCTACCCGCACAAAAGATGCCTGGCAGATAGTGCATGAAATGAGCTCTTTTCCCCCAGTGGCGGACCGCCTCACCCGCACCACCTACCCGGACGGGCAGTTTGCCACCAAGACCTACGACACCACGGGGCAAAGATGTCTGGCAGATAGTGCATGCGTATTTGCTACTGCCTGCTGGTGATTCGATGGCCTGGAAACGGACGTGAGAATCCTTTTGCGCCGGGGCCTGCCTCGCGCCTCATTCCGCGCCCTCATGTCTGTCAGCGCCGTCTCCTTTCTCGCCCGCCGTTATCTTCGTGCGAAGCGGTCCTTTGTCTCCGTCATCACGGTGATCTCCGTGCTTGGTGTGGCGGTGGGCGTGCTCATGATGACCGTGGTGAATGCGGTCATGCAGGGCTTTGAGGGTGAGTTCCGCCAGGCGCTGATCGGCTACCAGCCGCATCTCATTCTCAAACCCGCCGACGGCAAGCCCGCCGATCCCGCCGTGGTCGATGCCACCCTCGCGAAGCTGCGTCCGCAGCCCGGCATCCAGACTGCGATGGGCTTCGCGGGCGGCATTTTCTTCCTGGAGCACGAGGGCAATCAATCCGCCACGGAGCTTTACGGCCTGCCGGCGGACTCCGCGGCCTCCTACATGGCCAAAGTATCGAAACATCGCCTCGATGGCACGATGGACCTCTCGGATGGCGGCATCGTTACGGGCGATTACACCGCTGCGGAGATCGACGGACGGCCTGGCGATCGTCTCGCGGTCTATGCCTCATCGAATGTGACCAGCGCCGTGAACCGCTTCCGCGAGGCTTCGGACATCTCTGACAAAGAAAAGCGTCACGAGGCATTCAAAGGCATCAAGCTCAAGCCCATCGAGGCCAAGCTGCTCGGTTATACCCGCTCGGAGTCTGCTGGGCACTACGCCTACACCACGCTGGCCACCGCGCGGCAGATCTTTGGCCTTGGTGAAAAATTCACCGGCATCATGGCCGAGACGGCGAACCCGAACGACATCAAAGCCCTCAAAAAACGCCTCGAAGAGCAAAACATCATCCCTGCCGGTTGGAAGGCCGTGCTCTGGACGGACATGGGCGATGCCCGGCTGGCCGCGATGAGCAACGAACGCTTCATCATGTTCTTCATCATCGGCATCATCGGCCTCGTCGCCGCCTTTGCCGTGATGAACACCACCATCACCGTCACCACACAAAAGCGTCGTGAGATCGGCGTGCTCGCCGCGCTCGGTGCCCGGCAGGGGCAGATCATTCAAATTTTCGTCTCACAGGCCGCCGTGGTCGGCGTGGTCGGCACGCTCAGTGGCCTCGGCCTCAGTGCCCTGGTGCTGCGCTACCGCAACGACATCCGCGGCCTCATCGCCACGCTCTCCGGTGGCAGTTCCAGCGATGCCGACCTCTTCCTCTCCACCATCCCGGTACACATCGATCCCGTCTTCATCGCCTACACGGCTTGTGGCTCCGTTCTCCTTTGCCTCGCCGCCGCCCTCCCGCCCGCCTGGCTCGCCTCCCGCGTCGATCCTGCCGTGGCATTGCGGGATTGATCTTTTCTTAATTCGTCATTCGTCATTTCACTTCGTGCTCGCTCCTCTCTTCCTCGCCTTCCGCTACCTGCGTCCCACCCGCACTTTCATCTCGGTCATCACCGTGATCTCGATGCTCGGCGTCGTGCTCGGCGTGGGGGTGCTGGTGACGGTCATGTCCGTCTTCAAAGGCTGGCAGATCGAGTTTCGGAAGATGCTGCTCGGCTTTGAGCCGCATGTTGTCGTGATGCGATTGCACAACGGCGGCGAAACCGGCCCCGAATCACCGCAGGCCACCGGCTGGCGTGAACTCCGCGACAAGCTCGCCAAGGACAAACGCTTCCTCGCCGCCACGCCCGTCGCCGAGGGCAATGTCGTCGTCGAGAAGGAAGGCAGCCTGCAAGGCCTGCCAGTGCTTGGTTTGTCCCCCGATAAGGACAACGCCCTCGCCACAAAGCTCGCCAAGCATCTCACGAAAGGCGATTTCGACCTCAACGAGGACAACATCATCCTCACCGATCAACAGGCCCGCGACATCGGTGCCGACGTGGGCGACACCATCGTCGTGCATGCCTCCGCCAGCGTGCGACAATTCATCGCCGATGTGCGCGAGATCCCCGAGGACGCCGCCGATGAGCAGCGGGCCGAGAAGCTCGATAGCGTGAGCATTCTCTCCAAAGACCTCAAGCTCGCCGGCATCCTCCGCGGCGACACCGCTGGCACCCGCGGCTACGTGCCGCTGAACATCGCGCAGGAATTCTTCGACCTCGATGGCGAGATCAGCTCGATCGAACTGGAACTGCCGAATCCCGATGCCGCGGCCGATTTGATGGAAGCTGCCTACACGGATGGCACGTTGCCGCCGCAATGGGGGTGGCGCACCTGGGACCAGGATCACGCTGACATGCTGCAATCGGTCGAAAACCAGCGGGTGATGATGTACTTCCTTCTGCTGTTCATCATGATCGTGGCTGCCATCTGCGTGATGAACACCACCATCACCGTCACCGTGAAAAAGCGGCGCGAGATCGGCATCCTCACCGCCCTCGGCACGCGGGCCTGGCAGATCATCGCCATCTTCGTCACGCAGGCGGGCTTCGTTGCCATCATCGGTGTCATCGGTGGTATCGTTGGCGGCTTTGCCGTGCTCGCCGTGCGGAACGCGTTCCGTGACTTCCTCGCCAGCTTCTTCAAGATCGATGTCTTCCCAAAGGATATCTACTTCCTTTCCGAGATCCCCGCGCACACCGATTTTGCCGATTTGGGCATCATTTGCTCCACCGCTGTCTTCCTCTGCCTGCTCGCCGCGGTCATCCCCTCCTTCTTCGCCGCTCGCGTCGATCCTGCCGTGGCGTTGAGGGATTGAGCAAAGGGTTTTCCATCAGGCTGCTTGCTTGTGCAGGCTTGCATTCTGATGTCTGCTGACCGTCCGATGAACCTGCCTGCTTGCCCGATGTGTGAGATGAACGACGTTTTGGACCATGCCAAACGTTATGAATGCATGACCTGCGGTCATGAATGGTCGAAAGAGGCCGCGCCCGAGGCTCCCGAAGCCGACCGCGTGGTCAAAGACACCTACGGCAACGTGCTCGCCGATGGCGAAATCGTGGCGATGATCAAGGACATCAAGCTCAAGGGCTCCTCCGACGTGTTGAAGGTCGGCACCAAATCCAAACCCATCCGCCTCGTCGATGGCGATCACGAGATCTCCTGCAAGATGGACGGCGTCGCCATCGGCCTGAAGGCCTGCTTTGTGAAGAGGGTGACGGCGTGAGGTCTGCTGGGCCACGAGTCACCGCGTGAGCGTTTTGGAGTGCGCCGGCCCTCCGGCGCTTTCGAGCGTCTCATGGCCCGCGAAAAGCTCCAGAGGGCTGGAGCACTCCAGGACGCTGCCGCGCTCGTCGGATGTGATAGAAGGATTGGGCCGTTCTATTCGAAGAGTTGTTTCAGAAGTTCAGAGTTGTCTCTCTGCACCCGCACTTCCGAAGGGCCGATGAAGATGCCGTAATCGAATTCACCCGAGCGGAGGCAAATCTCCCAGTTGGGGGCATGAATGGCCAAGATGCCTTGTAGCTCTTCAAGAAGCTGGTACGTGATGATTATTGGATTGGTGATCTCCATTCCCAGACCTCGTGAACGGGCAATCGCCGGCTCGAGACAATAGTCTCCCTGTCCGTAGGCGTCGTTTTCTCCGTGGCGGGCCATGAGCGGCTCCACGAGGTCATAGAGTGCATAGTATTCGCGATTAAATTCTTCCTCGGGCATATCAGCAGCCGGAGGATTGAAAGGCTTGTCGATCCTTTCGAGGTATTCCTGAGTGCTGATTTCGATGACGTTCATGGCTTCGCGATTCACTTCCCCACACTCAGCGTCCCCCACATGAGGACGGCGTGGCCGGGGAAGGTGCAGACGAACTCGTAGTCGCCGGGTTGGGCGGGGGCTTTGAGTTTGAGGGTTTCCTTCTGGCCGGGGTCGAGGAGCTTGGTGGCGGCAAGGATCTGGCTTTCGAAGGCTTTGGGCAGGTAGGCGCGGCCTTGCTTGTCGAGCTGGGCGGGCGTCATGGTCATGGCGGCGGTGCCGATGTCCATGTGCTTGCCGGGCGGGACGATGACGAGGTTGTGCGGCATGACGTCGTCGTTCTCAAAGTGGATCTCGAACTGCTTGCCAGCCTGCACCTCGATGCGTGTGGTGTCGAAACGAAGCTGCTCGTGCACGGTGTGGACGATGAAGACATCGACGCTGATGGCGCGGAGATCGGCG
>JBJONJ010000620.1:0-2655 GCA_046051905.1 Verrucomicrobiota bacterium | reverse complement strand
AAGCGCTGCTGCTTTTCCTCCTCACCTCCGTCTCCGCCCTCGCAGTCCAAATCGCGCCGTTTCGTGCCGATGTCACCCCGCCCGTCGGCGCACCACTGTGCGGAGGACTCGTCAAACCGGTCGTCGGCGTCAGCGAACCGCTGCTGGCGCTCGGCGTGGTGCTCTTAAGTGATGAAAAGCCCGTCGTGCTCTGCGCCATCGACTTCTGCGAGATCCGCGGTGCCGATCACATCCACTGGCGCGAGGTTTTGGCAAAAGCCGCCGGCACATCAGCCGAACGCGTCGCCCTGCACTCGCTGCATCAACACAACGCGCCCCTCGTGGACAACGCGGTGCAGAAGCTCCTGCCCGAGATCGGCATCCTCGATGCCGCCGCGACCGAAAAAGCCCTCCAAGGCATCGCCGAGGCCATCAAAGCCGCTTTGAAGGCTCCGCAACCCGTCACGCACATCTCGACCGGCGAAGCGAAAGTGCTCGAAGTGGCTGGAAACCGTCGCGTGCAGGTCATCGACGGTAAAGTCGGCAAAATGCGTGGCAGCGGCAGCAAAGACCCGGTGCTGCGTGCCTTGCCGGAAGGCCTCATCGACCCATTTTTGAAGACCGTGAGCTTTTGGAACGGCGATAAGAAACTCGCCGCGCTGCACTACTACGCCACGCACCCGATGAGCTACTACGGCGACGGCATCATCAGTCACGACTTCGCTGGCAGCGCTCGTGAAAAGCGCACGCACGAGGATGGCGTGCCGCACATTTACTTCACCGGCTGCGGCGGCAACATCGGCGCGGGCAAATACAACGACGGCACGCCGCCGATGCGCCCCTTGCTTGCAGGCCGCATCCACGCCGCGATGGTCGAATCGGAGAAAAATGCGAAGCGTGTGCCGCTCACGAAGCTCGCTTGGAAGCATGCGCCCATCGTTTTGCAGCCCGATCCCGAGTTCCCGGAGGAACGCATGCTCAAAGTCATGCAGAACACCGCCACCGCGCCTACCACACGCATCGCCGCTGCCCTGCGCATCGGCTTCATCCGCCACCGCGAGCCGATCCCCTTCACCAGCCTGCATCTCGGTGAGGAGGTGTGCCTCGTGCATCTGCCCGGCGAGAGCTTCGTCGAGTATCAGCTCTTCGCGCAGCAGCAGCGGGCAGGCGGCTTTGTCTGCACCGCGAGCTATGGCGATGGCGTGACGGGTTACATTCCGCTGGAGCATTCCTTCATTGAGGGCGGATACGAACCCACGCAGGCTTACGCCGCGCCGGAGTCGGAGAAAGTGATGAAGGAAACGATCGCGAAATTGCTGCTTCCTGCCTCCAAGTGAGATCGCAGCATCGGCCTTGGCTATCACCTGACAGGCGCGGCGATGATGCGCCAAGGGAGTTCGCTGGATTTGAGAAACTTCTATGTCACCTGTCACGCCCGACCATCCCATGAAACGACTTTTCCAGATCCTCCTCGCCTTGTGCTCAGCGTGTTTTCTCAACGCCGCCGATGTCGGAACGGCGGCTGAACAAGCCCACTCCGAAATCTGGCGTCGCTTCATCGACAAGTACGGCATCATGATCGACTTTGCCGACATGGACGGGAAGGTATCGCTGCCGACTCCCGAGGAGCTTCGTGACGGGAAACCGAACGCCCTGGGCTGGTGGGCGCCGATTGAGAACGGGGCGATGTTCAACGGCCTGTACATGGACGCGGCGATCCTGCGCTGGAAGCGCACGAAATCGGCGGATGATGCCACCAAGGCCCGCAAGCTGATGGAAGGACTGCTTTTGCTGAACTCGATCAGCGAGGTGAAGGGCTTCGTCGGGCGCGGCGTGAGCACGGATGGGAAGTCGCATTATGCCATGGGTTCGAACGATCAGACGCTGCCGTGGTTCGTGGGCTTGTGGCGCTATTGGGAGTCGGGTCTCGCCACGGATGAGGAGAAGCAGCGCATCACCAAGCATCTCGTCACGACGGCAGAGGTGATCGCAGCGAATAAGTGGCAGATGCCGGCGGAGCAGCCCTTTGGCAAACGTGGCGGCTTCAGCGGCTTCGGCTTCGACAGTGCGCCGCGCCTGCTCTTCACCTGCAAGGCGCTGCATCAGATCACTGGCGAGGCGAAGTGGGATAAGCTCTACCGAGAGGCTTTGGTGGAGCGCGGTGGGAAGGAAAACCGCACGCGGCTGGAGGTCTGCGAGCACGGCATGGTCTTTGAGTATGCCAAATATCACAGCTGGACCTCCTGCACCTGCGTCAGCGCCCTGCGGGCACTGTGGGAGATGGAAAAGGATGAAGCCATCCGCGCCGCCTATGCCCGGGGCCTGAAAGCCAGCGCGGATCTGGCCATCCAAAGCCTGCCGATGGCGGAGAAGTTCGACAACGCGGACACGAGCTACTTTGAGATGAACTGGCGTGTGATGAACGCCGACTGGAAACCGCAGCAGACGGAGCAGGAGGCGCAGGACCTCGCCCATGTGCAGCTCAAGAACTTCATGAAGCTGGCGCCGCGTCGCGGGAAGGAGACCGCCTTCGTCCGCGAACCCACCGCCGCCGCCTGGGTCGTCACGCTTTGCCCTGACGAGGCCGTTTTGAAGACGCACGCACCAGCGGTGGAGAAGGTGATCGCCCATTACGACTACTCGAAGCTCTACTACTCGCAGTTCTTCTGGGTGGAG
>JBJONJ010000619.1:0-5037 GCA_046051905.1 Verrucomicrobiota bacterium | reverse complement strand
CATTCCTGCGGAATACGAAGGCAAGGCGGTCGGTGATGTTCTTCATGGTGTGGCTCCTGAGTATCACACCCCGCCAAACACTTACCCCACGGGCTGGAACCTCGACAAAAATGGGGAGCCTCATCCGACGCAGTTTTACCTGATGGATGCGGTGCAGGCCAATGTCACCCGTCTGCCGGCATCCATGGGCCTGCAAACCCCCATGTGGCTTTATGAGGGCATCGGCCCCAACGGCACCAAGACCCTGCAGCCGCAGTTCCGCTTTCATACCGGCCAGCCGGCGGTGGTGCGCTTCCGCAACAAGCTGCCGGAAGAGCTCAGCATTCACATGCACGGCGGTCACTGGCCCAGCCACTCGGATGGCCATGCCTCCTTCTTCACCCATCCAGGTCAGGCACGTGACTACTACTACCCGAACGTGCTTCCACGCATCCCCGGCACCGACAAGCCAGACGTCTCGGAGGCTCCCTCCTCGATGTGGTTCCATGACCACGCAGCGGACATGACTTCGGTGCATGTGAACCGGGGCCTACGCGGGACAGCCCCCAACTATGATGATCTGGAGTGTGGTCTGCTGGCCTCCGGCGTGCTGCCAGGGCTAGGGGCGGATTCCGACTTCTCGGCCAAGCCAGGCGTCGCGGGATTCCCGAACCCTTATGATGTCTGGTTGGCGATCGGGGATGCGGTTTTCCATCCGACAGGTGCCATCTGGTATGACTCCAACAACCACAACGGTTACCTCGGCAATGTCGAAACCGTCAATGGCAAGGCTTATCCCTTCATGGAGGTCGAAGCCCGCAAATACCGCTTCCGTATGCACGGTGCCTCCAGCGCCCGTCACCGCCGCTACCGTCTCAGCAACAATTCCAGCTTCCTGCGCATCGCCAACGATGCTTGGCTGTTCCCCAAACCCCAGGTCGTGCAGGCTTTCTGCCTCTCTCCCGGGAAACGTGCGGACGTCATCATCGACTTCTCCAAGTTCCGCCCCGGCACCGTCATCTATCTGGAAAACATCCTGGCGCAGGAAAATGAGCGCAAGCCTGACGGCGAACTCGATGATGTGGAAAACCCGGTCGTCTCCGGCACACCTGCCTTCAAGCACCAGTTGCTGAAGTTCATCGTCACCGCGCCGAAGAAGCGGAACTCCCGCGGCCTCGAAGATCCGAACGGACGCATCTACCCGAACGCGTCCATCACGGAAAATTCCAGCCTGCGCCCGCATGATGTGATCCATGATCATGAAATCGTCGCGCGCCGCACCCTCAACTTCCAGCGCAAAAACGGTCAGTGGGCCATCAACGGAGCCTTTTACGATGAGCGCATCGCCAACGTCTGCCCAACCCTGGGTACGGCCGAGGAATGGACCATTACCAACGGCAGCGGTGGCTGGTGGCACCCGGTGCACATCCATCTGGAGTCCCATCAGCAGGTGAGAAACCTCAGCACCGGCAAGGCTCCCTGGTATCACAATTCCTTCAAGCAGGACCTCACCATGCTGGGGAGCAATACCTCCTTCACCATCCGCCAACGGTTCCGCACCTTCAAGGGGCCCTTCGTGTTCCACTGCCACACCAATGAGCATGAGGACCTGGAGATGATGTTCCAAGTGGATCCCCGCGCCGTGGGCTCTTCACGCCCGCAGCGCGTGCAGCAGTTCTTCCCGTGATCTGAAACTCTTCCCCCCCAATCACGGTTTCAATGAGACATTGCTCACGACACTTCCACCGCGTGCGTCTGGCCGCGGGGCTGATGGGCCTACTTCTGGCCTACCAGCACCACGCCAACGCCGCCCCCCCCGCCGGCCCTGTGCCGGCGGAGGAGGGGTGGCGCATGATGCGCCGCGGTTTTGCCGAACGGTTCGACGACGTCACGCTCACCAATCACCAAGGTCAGAAGGTCCGCTTCTTCGCGGACTTGGTGAAGGACCGCGCCGTCGTGCTGAACTTCTACTACACCAACTGCGAGAAGACCTGCCCGGACAGCAACATCAAGATTGCCCGCCTGCGTCGGGATCTGCAGCCCTCCTTTGGCCGCAGCCTGCGCTTCATCTCCATCTCCGTCGATCCGGAGCGTGATACGCCAGCCGTGCTGGCCCGTTACGCCCGCATGGCGGTGGCGGAGGCGGACCATCCGGATATGCCAGACTGGCAGCTTCTCACGGGCAGCCCCGAGGACATCCTCAGCATCCGGCGTCAGCTGGGTGTGGTGGAACCCAATGCGGTCCAGGACCGTGACCCCAGCCAGCACAGCTCGATGTTCATTGTCGGCAATGATGGCACCGGGCGTTGGGGCTTTGCGAATGCAAGCCTGGATGTGGAACTGCTGAACATGCGCATCAAGCGCCTGGCCGGCTGGACCCAGGACATCCGCTACGGTGACATCCAGCACGATTACGCGGCGCTCATGCCCGGCGTGCAGGAAGGCCCCAAAACGCAGGATCTGCCTCTCCCACCCGCGGCTGCCAGCCTCCCGGTGAAAGGCCAGGTGGCGGGCGAATTCCTCGCCCTGGAGCGTTCCGGCCAGCCCGTGCGCTTTGCGGATCTGAAGGGAAAGATTTCCGTGTTCAGCCACCTCTACACCGTCTGCCCACATGGCTCCAAAGCCGTTCTGCAGGCCATGACGGCGCTGAATAAGGAGTTCGGAGCCCGGAAGGACTTCCACCAAGTGAGCTTTGCGCTGGCCTCCACGCGTGAAACACCGGCCTTCTTCAAATCCTATGCGGAAAGCCTTTCCGTGGAAGATGCCGCGCCGTGGTGGTTCACCAGCCTGGACCAGCCGGTGTTGGAAAAGTTCGTCACCAACGAGCTCGGCCTCAACGCACCACGGCCCATCCCGGCGGCGGAGCGGCTCAACCCGCTCGACCAGTATGAAAACGATCTGCGCCTCGTCCTCGTGGACCAACAAGGCCAGGTCCGTGGTCACTACCAGGTCTTTCACCCGGATCCGGGGGTGAGCGAAACGGCAGTCCGCTCCCTGCGTGAGGATGTGCGCAGCCTCCTTCACATCCGCGCCACCGCTCCAGCCTCCCTAAAACCCACCTCCTCGAATCCATGAAACGTCTTCTTTTTTGTCTCACCGCCCTCTTGGGAACCCACTCAGCCATTCAGGCCGCAGATGCCGCCAAACCTGTGCGCTACGAAGGCCGCATCGCCGGTGTCGTCTGCTCCGCCTGCTCCGCCAGCGTCAAAGAGGCTCTCATGAGCCTCGAAGGGGTGAAGGAGGTGCGCATCACCGTCTCCCAGGACGGCTCCGTGCCGCGTCTCGAAATCACCTCCACCTCACCGCACCTCACGCGTGAGGCCGCCATGAAGGCGCTCGGCAGCGCCGCGGCGGATTACCAAGTCCAAAGCCTCGAAAAAGTCTCCGCTAAATAACCCCTGCAAACACATCACCAAACTCAAAACCTCCCTCCAATCCCATGAAAAAATCCATCCTCTCCTTCCTCCTCGGAGCCTCGCTCCTGAGCGCCACGGCCCAAGCCCAGACCAGCCTCGGCTACCACATCTTTGACTACGGCACGACTCAGCCACTCGGTAGCTCTATCAGCATCTTCGAAGGTGCGCTGACCATCAGCGCCCGCACAGACCTGACTGATTACTACACGGGCGCCGGCTCCATGACCAATGGCATCGCAGGCAGTCTGTATTATCAGCATGACCCCGCTTTCGTGGCTGGCGGCGTGGGCAGTTCCGCGCTCGGCATCCGCGGTGATTTCGGCCATATCAGCGAACTCACTTTTGACTTCAACGGCGGCAGCGCCCGCATGGATAGCATCAACCTGGTGGTCAACGGCCTGAATTTCGGTGCTGGCCTCTACAACATCCTCGCCACGCCGGGTTACAACCTCGATGAAGATGATCCCATGCTGTGGTTCAACACGAACCAGGGCGTGCTGGCCTTCAATGAGGAGCAAATCCATGCCGCCACGTTCTTCGAACTCGACCCCGCCATCTACGGCGCGGCCGCCAACGAGTCCGGGCGCATTGACTTCGCCAACCTGCTGCAGAACGGCGGCTTTGACGCCAACACCAGCGTGACCAGCTTTGGTCTGCGTGAGACCAATGGCATGACCTTTGTCTCCGATATCTGGGTGGACAACTACACCCCCGTCACTGCCGCGCCGGTGCCGGAGCCCGGCTCCGTCCTCCTTCTGGGCGCGTCTTCGCTGCTGGCCCTGCGCCGCCGCCGCCCTTCCCGCAATTCATCCCGCTTGGCTGTTGGATGACCCAGGCAGGGGCGGCCACCGCTGTGGGCGGCTGCCCCTGTCCTCTTCAACCCCCATGCTGAATTCACGATTTATTCCTTCTACCTACCCAATCATGAAAGCTTTCCACCCTGTGCTTTTTGCCCTGCTGTTTATTCTTCCAGGAGCCGCCCTCTCCCAAATCGCTCCCACTACCACGATTGGCTACGTGGAAGGCCCCATCCGTGAGATCACCTACAACCCGGACGGCACCGCCACCATGCTGGTGCAGGATGTCTCCGTGCATGTCCCGGCGAGCCTTCCGATTGATTCACCCACCACGGTGCTGTCGGTGCGTCAGCTCTGCATCCGCAATCGCTTGCCGGGCCGTACGGAACCAGGTTTCCTGGGCGGCACCGCTTTGATCAATGGGGTCGTGGATCTATCTAACCTGAAATTCACCGCCACGGATGTCATGGTGGAGCCTGCGGAGAATGTGGTGATCGGTGTCATCACCTCGGTGTCGCCTCTGCGCATTCAGGGAACCGAGGTGGCCCTGAGCACGGATCCTCGCATCATCACGCGTGTCGTGAATACGTATGGTTTCCCGTCGCGTCTAGATGGCATCTCCGTCGGGCAGCCAGCCGCCGCTGAGGGTTATTATGCGGGCGGTAAGCTGCAAGGTTACGTCATCGAACTCGATCCCAGTGCGGCGCTGGTAAACGATGTCTCCCAAGTCAACATCCAGCGTGCGGACAGCCGCGAGCGTGTGCCGAACATCAATCGTGGGGACGAGGTAGATGCCCGCGGCTTCTACTACAGCAAGGACGGGCTGATCCCGATCATTCAGATCT
>JBJONJ010000618.1:0-3654 GCA_046051905.1 Verrucomicrobiota bacterium | reverse complement strand
CGAAGGACGCGCAGCGCAGCCCTACCTACGCGGCGATGATCCAGAGCATGGACGACGCCATCGGCACGCTGCTCGACGGGCTGGATCGACTCAAGCTGGCGGACAACACGATCATCATCTTCACCGCTGACAATGGTGGAAACATGTACAACGAGGTCGATGGCACCACGCCCACCAGCAATCGCCCGCTGCGCGGCGGCAAGGCGACGATGTTTGAAGGCGGCACACGGGTTCCAGGTGTCGTGGTGTGGCCGGGAATCGCCGCGCCGGGCAGCCGGAGTGATGCGCTGGTGCAGAGCGAGGATTTTTATCCGACGTTGATGGCCGGTGTTGGAATCCAGTCTTTAGGCGACTCGGAAAGATCGGCTAAAGCCTCGACTCCAACGCAGCGATTCGATGGTGCCAGCATTCTTCCGGCGCTGAAAGGCGATGCGCTGAGCGGAAAGGCGGTGTTTCAATATTTCCCGCACAATCCGGGCGTGCCAGACTGGCTCCCGCCGGCGGTTTCGGTGCATCGCGATGACTGGAAGCTCATCCGCATCTTCCACGGCGGTGAAAAGGGCGCTCATCGTCACCTGCTCTTCAACCTGCGCGACGATCTCGGCGAGAAGAACAACCTCGCGGCGCAGAAGCCTGACTTGGTGGCTGAACTCGATGCGATGATCGAGACCTTCCTCACCGATACGAAGGCCGTCGTGCCCGTGCCGAATCCTGCGTTTGATCCGGCGAAGTATCGCCCCGAACTCGAAGGCAAGCAGCAGCCGAAGGGCAAAGCGAAAGCGTCTGCGAAAGGTAAAGATGATGCCATCCCGGCGCTGCAAGGTTGGAAGGCCCGCGATTGCCAAGCAGCGGTCAAAGAGGGCATTTTGCGGCTCACGAGCATCGGTTCCGAATGCTTTCTCGGCTTCTCGGCGAGCAAACACAGTGGCCCCACGACGGCTACCTTCCGCATCAAAGCAAAAGCTGGCTCCAGCCACTTCGACTGGCTGCCGGGCGGTGTCGGCGGCAAACCGCAGCGTGTCGATTTCACGCTCAAAGGCGGCGATTGGGAACAAATCCGCGTCGAACTGCCTGCGGAAGGCCCTGTGGGCATCGTGCGGCTGTATCTGCCGATGCAGGAGCAGGCCGTCGAAATCGACTGGATCGAGCTGACCTCGAAGAATGGCTCCAAACCGACGCGGACGGCGTTCTAAAATCAGCGTGACTCGGCGGTGGCAGGGTTGCCCAGCACCCGCGGCGGTGCGTTTCCGAGTGTGGGCACATCGGGCAGCTTCAAGGTGAATAGGTAGGCGATGATGTCCCAGCGTTGCTCGGGGGTGAGCGTGGCCTCAAAGCTGACCATGGGTGTGCCGTTGAGACCGGTGGTGAGCACACGATAAATGTCCTCGGGGCGGTCACCGCAGCGGAGGTGCGGCTGGCGCAGGTCGGAAGGTCGTGCGGGCTGCTCCCAGATGTCTTTCAAAGCGCTGACGGCGGGTCCCTTGCCATCCGCCTCGGGGCCATGACAGGCCACGCAGGTGGTTTGGAAGAGGGCTTTGCCCTTCTTGACATGCGCGGCATCTTTGAACCACTCGGGCTCCGCCGGGAAGGTCAGCGGCTCGGCGTGGTTCTCGGCCTTGCGCCAGCGGCGGGAGAAGGATTTCACATACTCGATCACATTCGTGACATCTTCGTCGGTGAGCTGTGAAAACATGCCCATCGCCGTGCCGGTGAGGCCGTGCTTGATGGTGTGACGCAGATCGTCCTCGGTGGGCAGGCTGCCGAAGGGCGTGGTGCGGAATTTGAACATGCCCTCGCGAAACGAACGAGGACGCGGGCTGAGCGTGGGCGCCATCTCGCCCTTCCCATCGCCACGCGGGCCGTGGCAGACGACGCAGTTACGCTCGAAGAGGTATTTGCCCTCCATGTAGCGGTTGAAATCCAGCGTCAGCGGCTCAGCGGCGAGGGCGCAGGTGGTGGTGAGCAGCAGGATGGCGGAGGAAAGATGCATGCGGATGGCAACTTTGGCATGGGATAACGCGCCGTCGTCCACCGGCAGTTCGCCGATGTGGCGTTCCATCGTGCGAGAATTGCGCAGGCCTCAATCCTCCATCACCCGCACGGCCAGGCGGCGCATGAACTGCCGTTCCGAGAAGCGGTCCGCCCGCGTGAAGGCCTCGTCGAGATTCCGCAGGATGCGCAGCAGGATGGCGTTCACGCTGGCGGGCTCGCGCACGAGGTCCTCCATGGCGGGATTTGAGGTGGGATGATGCTTGGCCACGCTCTCGGCATCCATGAACTTGCCGCGGTTGAAGCAGTCCACGAGCCACTCCTTGCCCTCCACCTGCACGCGGGCGAGGAAGTGGCCGGGAAAATTGCAGCCGCCGATGTCGAGGCCGAAGCGCTGGCCGATGAAGCGGTAGATGCTGCACAGGCTCAACGGATTGCCGAGGCCGGTCTCGATGACCCAGAAGAGGTTGCTGTTCAGCGGCGAGTAGTAGTCCTTCGTGTTCCCACGGAAGCGGGTGATACCGCCGCGTTGCGCGAAGAGCCACTCGGCCAGTTCGTGCGCGTTCATGCGGCCGCCCTCTTCAAATGCCACGCGTGCCAGCGTGTCGAGCTGCAGGCCGAGATCGCCCGGCTGTGTCTTCCAGCCGTCAAGAAAGGCGGAGAGCTGGCTGATAGCCTCCTCGAGTTGCTGGGTGGAGCCATCCAGCCAGCGCCAGCGCATCCAGATCTCCTCCATCTCGGTGCGGCGGGCGGGCTCCAGCAGCTCGGCCACTGTCTGCTCCTCCTCGGGAGTGAGCGGCTCGTCGAGCAGCTCCAGGAACTGCGGCAGCTCGCGGCGCATGCCGGTCAGCTCGCGGCGCACCGCCTCGCGCACCACCTCCGACTCGTCGTCGAGCAGTTTGCGGAGATGGTTGAGCTGAAGAACGCCGGGCATGAGCATGCGTGATAGCATCCGGGAAAGGCGGCAGGCAACAGGGAAGTTGAAGTTTGCTCAAAGGAGCCGCAAAAGCGGTTCAAATGCTCACCTCGCGAGGTTCTTCAAAACCTCCAGCGCCTTCGTTTCGAAAAGCTTCTGCCACTCGGGCGCGACGAGGACATCACAGTCCTCCTGGGCGTAGCCCGTGTTGCGGCGTTGCTGCTCGGTGGCGGTGTACCAGATGTAGCCGTTCGTGTAGCCGGAAACGTGCGCGCTGGCATCGGCGGCGGCTTTCTTGATGTTCAGACCGACCTGAACGGTGACTTCACCGGGGAAGGTCACGAGCTTGAAGGCTCCGACGCGCAAACCGCAAACCTCGGCATCGAGGGTGGCGCTGTTCGCGGCTTTTGTGTCCGCGAGATGCTTTTTGAGCAAAGCGAGGTTCGCATTCAGCCGCGTGAGCTTTTCCATGATGGCGAGATTGCCGAGGTAGGCTTCGACGAGCGCTTTGTTGTCCGCGTCGAGCTGCTGGAGAGGCTTCGCATTGTCGAGATAGCCCTGGGCATAGTGCGAGGGCATGTCCGGGAAGATTTTGTGCTGCATAAGCAGCGGCAGGAAGGTTTTGAAATTGATGTTCGTGGGCTTCAAAGCCGCCACGAGGGTCTTTTGCTCTGTTTCGATGCTGGCGATGCGTTTTTCGAAATCGGCGGCGCGGGGCAGTTGAAGCACTTCGCGGCTGATTTTCAGGG
>JBJONJ010000617.1:0-7253 GCA_046051905.1 Verrucomicrobiota bacterium | reverse complement strand
TTAATACCTCCATGACCGGCTATCAGGAGGTTCTGACCGATCCCTCCTACCGCGGTCAGATCGTCACGATGACCTACACGCAGATCGGGAACTACGGCGTGAACCCGCTCGACTTCGAAAGCAGCCAGCCGCACGTGCGTGGCTTCGTCATTGAGGAGCTTTGCAATGTGCCCAGCAACTGGCGCAGCACTCAGGACCTCAGCTCCTGGCTGAAGGAATGGAACATCCCCGGCATCCAGGGCATCGACACCCGCGCCCTCACGAAGCATCTCCGCACCCGCGGAGCCATGCGTGCTGTGATCACCAGCGAGGTGCTCAATGCCGACGAGGCCGTCAAACTCGCAGCCAGCAGCGCGCCGATGGAAGGCAGTGACTTTGTCAAAGAGGTCACCACCCCGAAACCTTACGTTTGGGACCCCGAGGACACCGAAAGCCGCGAGTGGGACATCCCCAGCCCTTCGCAGAATCGTGAAGGCGGTCCCACCGGTGCCTTTCACGAGCTGCCGGTCGCGAAGCATCACATCGTGGCCTATGACTTCGGCGTGAAGCGCAACATCCTGCGCCGCCTTCGCCAGGCTGGTTTTCGAGTCGATGTGGTGCCCGCGACCACCAGCGCCAAGGAAGTGCTCGCCAAGAATCCCGATGGTATCTTCCTCTCGAACGGCCCCGGCGATCCCGCCGCGCTCGATTACATTCACAAGGAAGTGAAGCAGCTCATCGGTGTGAAGCCCATCTTTGCCATCTGCCTCGGCCATCAGATCCTCGGTCACGCCTACGGCGGCAAGACCTTCAAGCTCAAGTTCGGTCATCGCGGCGGCAATCAGCCCGTCAAAGACCTGCGCAACGGCCAGGTGGCCATCACCAGCCAGAACCACGGCTTCGCCATCGATCCCTCCAGCCTTCCCGGCAATGTCGAGGTGACTCACATCAACCTCAACGATGGCACCGTCGAAGGCATGCGCCATCGCGAGGCCCCCGTGCTGAGCGTGCAATACCATCCCGAGGCCGCCCCCGGTCCGCACGACGCGAAGTACTTCTTCGCCGAGTTCGCCTCGATGATCGATAAGGGCCACTGAGCCCATTCGACATTCGTCATTCTGCCTTCGTCATTCCCACCGCATGTCCACCATTGTCGTCACTCAGAAAAACGGCGTCGCCTGCATCGGGGCGGACACTTTGAGCTGCCTCGGCTCCCTGCGTCAAAAGGCCGGGCATGTTGTGAACAAGACGAAGATCACCAAGATCGGCGATACTTTCATCGGGCTCACCGGCACCTCGGCCAGCCTCGTGGTCCTCAACAGCTACTTCTCGAATCCAGACCGTCCGCGCGACTTCTCGTCCTGCGAGATGATTTTCGAGACCTTCCGCCATGCGCACGCCTGGTTGAAGGCCGAGTATTTCATGACGGCCATGCCGGATAAGGGCGAGGAATACGAGACCACGCAATTTTACGGCCTCGCCGCGAATGCTTACGGCATCTTCGCCCTCTACTCCTACCGATCCGCGCAGCAGTTTCACAAGTTCTGGGCCGCCGGATCGGGACGTGACTTCGCGCTCGGTGCCATGCAAACCGCCTACGACAGCGGCAAAAGCGCCGAGGAGATCGCCCGCGCCGGGCTCGAAGCCGCCGCCGAGTTCGACAGCGCCACCTCCGCCCCTTTTGAGATCCACACGATGCCGCTGGTGGATGTCGAGAAGCCAAAAGCGAAGAAGAGGAAGTAGGCTGCGGTGGGTCAGTGGCCTACGCTTTTGAGCTAGATTGCCGAATGGCCGCATGGTAAAACCCACGATAAATCCATGCGCCGAGTCTTTTCAGCCTTGCTGCTCACCTTACTCCTCGGCCATGCCGCAGCTTTGGCGGATGTGGATGCAAGCCTTGCCCACACAAACCGGGTGTATGACGCCGCCACCGATCGTGTCTTTTGCCTCACCGGCGGCAGCATCACTCCGGTGAACCCTGCCACAGGTGCGTTGGAGGCTCCGATTGTCGTGACGACGACATCCAACCTCATCGAGATGCAACTCTCCTTGATGGGCAGCCAGTTGTTTGTCTCTCACGATAACAACAAAAGGCTGGCGCAGGTGGATCTCGTCTCCAGGACGGTGGTGGCAGACTGGTCGGCTGGCACGGATGCGAATGGTGCCAAGACCTTCTTCTCTTTCGCGGCCCTGCCGGGAATGCCTCAGCGGGTGGTGACCTCCACGGTGCAATTCGGGTCTGACGCTTTCGAGGTTTATGACAACGGCAGCTTGGTGTCCTCGACAGCACAGTTTGCGAGCGCCTGTCTGCTCGCGCCAGGAAACGTGGATGGCGAGTGGTTCGCGATTGAATCGAAGCTCAGCAGCCCCTGCCAGATGCAGCGTCTTCAAATCACGGGTTCCACCCTCTCCCCGGCGGTTTTGATGGGCGATTTTCCGACACCGAATGGCAGTGCCGTTTTCGAGCGGAAGGGCCGGTTGATCCTCATCGGCAACTCCTGGTTCGATGCGTTCACCCTGCTGCCGAATGGAACGCGATACAATTACGCGGCAGGCTGGGACTACCACGAGGCTTCGCAGCGTCTCGTGCTGACCGTTGGCGACAGTTCCAGCGGGGAGCGGGTCGTGGCGATGGATGCCCGCACCATGGCCGCGGTGGAGGAGCGAGATCCGCCAGAGGTTGGAAACTCAGCCGTCGTCTTGTGCGGCGATCGTTTGGCGCTGTGCAAGCCGGACGGCATTCGTTTTCGTGACTGGCGCATGACGCCCAAGCCGGATGAGGCCGATCTCATGGTCCGCCAGATACCCGGGCCTTCGTCTCTCACGCCTGGGCAGCCCGTTTCCTTCTCCGTGCTGGTGCGCAATGCAGGACGTGCCATGGCAACGGGCACGCAGCTCACATGGAGCGGTATTGCCGTGGCCTCCGCGGATCAGGTGACGACCCCGCTGGGCAGCGTCCAGATCTCGGGCGGCAATGTGAGTGTGAGCCTCGGTGATCTGCCGCCCGACCGACAGGCCACGGTGACGATTCAAATCCCATCGCAGCCATCCGGCTCCCCATCGGTGACAGCGGCTGCTAGCTGCTCCAAGACGGAGTCCAGCACGGTGAACAACACGCATGCGCTGTCGCTGGGCAGCTTGGGACATGGTTTCAATCCTTGGATCGCCCAGCAATTCTCCCGCAACATGGCAACGCTCTATGACAAGGCGGGGCGCAGGTTCTTCGCGCTGATGGGGGACACGTCACACCCCGGCAATGGCTGGGATGGACGCGTCAGCTTCTGGGCAGGGCAGGTGATGGAGATGCTGCCGGAGCAGAAACACATCGTGGCGTTTCATGTGCTGCCTGGCATGGGCGGCTGCATCGCCACCCAAGACGGTCGCCTGCATGCGGGGCTGATCAATCGGGGCACGATCGTGAGCAAGGCTCTCACGGAGCAGGCTTGGGAAGCGCCCATTGCAGTCGGAACGAATGCGAATGGCGTGCCATGGCAACCCGTCAGCCTCGCCGTGGCCGAAGGCACTGCGGTGGAGACCTTGCTGGTGGCTCGTCGCGACTCCTACAGCGGTGTGCCGACCACACTCGCCGCCTATCAAGCAGGTTCCTTGCTTCCCAATGTGGCAGCGGCCTGCGATCAAGTCATCAGCGCGGGACCGGGCAGGGTGGCGGCGACACGTTTTATCGATTACCAGACGATGAAATTCATGCGCTACAGCCTCGGGGCGAGTGGTTTGAGCCAGCTCGGGGAGCAGACGCTTTTGGGAAGTTTTTCCGGCGTCATGCACTATGCTAGGGACACCTGCTTTTATAACCAATACCGCATCTCCATGTTCACGGACAGCGCGGGGCTGCTTTACGGCACTCCGCCGCCCTTGTTTGGTGCGGCCCAGCCCGAGGGTGCGGTGCCGGATCCTTCGCTGAACCGCTTTTACTGGCTGGATGCTTATCCTGGAAAACTCACCACTGATGCGATTTCCCCGAGTTCAGGCATTGTTCAGAAAAGCTGGCCGAGTGGCAGCCAGCGCGGGAATGCCGCCTACGGCACCTTCCGCTGGGGGGACTACGGACTTGCGACGGCTTCCTTGACCGACTTGGTGCTCAGCGAGCATGCCGGGTTCATTCCGCCTCCGCCGGTGCAGGTCACGCTGCCCGATGTCTTGGCAGAAAACGCGGGCATTCAAACCGGTGCAGGCACCGTGAGCATCTCGAGACCTGAAGCCACGGCACTCACGGTAAATCTTGTTTCCTCCACGCCCTCCACTTTGGCAGTACCCGCCAGCGTCACGATTCCTGCGGGAGCTTTGACGGCGACGTTTGATGTCACGCCTGTGCCAGACGCAGCACTCACCGGACCCAAAAAGGTCACGGTGACAGCCTCAGCCACGAACTTCACCTCCACTCCGGCCATTATCTGGGTGGGCGATGCGCAAAGCACGCCCATCACCCTCACGGTACCCGCCACGCTGGCAGAAAACGCCGGTGTATCATTCAATGCGGGCAGTGTGAGCATCGGACAGGCGCTGCCGATGGCGCTCGATGTGCTCGTCAGCTCCAATCACGCCTCGGCGCTGGGGATCAAGTTTTCGAACACGCCCAGCTCGGTCATCACCATCCCCGCCGGGCAGACGAGTGTCAGTTTCGATCTAACGATCAATGACAACAGTCTGCTGGATGGAGACAAAGCCCTCACGCTTACCGCCAGCGTGCCTGGCTGGCCCGTTGCCTCCGCTCCGCTCACCCTTGTGGACGATGAATCCCCGGTGCTCAGCTTTGACAGCGACCCGATTGATCGTCGTGAGCAGGCAGGTGCTGGCTTCGGAGTCCGCATCTATTTCGGCGGCCAACTCATGACTCCACTCACCCTGACGCTGCAAAGCTCTGACGAGACCGAGGTGATCGTCACTCCCTCCCAAGTGACGGTGCCTGTCGGAAGCAGCTCCATGGATATGATTTGCTGGCTCGTCGATGACGACCTCGTGGATGGAGCACAAAACGTCACGCTCACCGCTTCTGCGCCGGGCTTCGCCACCGTCACCAAGACAGCCATCGTGCGAGACAATGAGCTGGGTCAGTTGGTCTGGGATCCAGTGCCTGCCTCGATGATCGCTGGCAGTGTCATCAACACACAAATCCGTGCGCAGACGATCGATGGTGATCCGCTGACCTTCACCGGCCAGATCTCGTTCAGTGCTGGCGGCAGGCATTTGTCACCTTTGACGAAAACAGGCGATGGAGCCATCGCGTTGAGGCTTTTCCAAGCAGGGAATACCATCGTCACCGCCAGCTCCGGCAGCATCAGCGGTGATTCAGGCAGCATCGAGGTGCAGGCTGGCCCCGCTGCCTCATTCCAGTGGTCATCACTGCCGCCCACGATTCTACAAAACAGCCCTGTCCCGGTCCAACTCAATGCCCTGGACCTCTTTGGCAATGCAGCGACCACTTACAACGGAACGGCCAATTTGAGTGCCGTGGCACCCTCTAGCAGTGCGCAGGTCGGCAGCGACACTTACGTCAACAATGCAGCTCTGAACACCGCCCATCGGCAGGTCCGCACCCAGTTCCTGCTGCGTCAAAATGAAATAGGCGGAACCAGCGGCGGCCCCATCACCGCCATCTCCCTGCATCTGCCCAGCCTTCCTCCGCGTGCCTTTGACGACCTCACTATCCGTGTGAAGTATTTCAACCTTTATTACCCGCCGTCCTCTTGGGAGTCCACAGGGTGGACGGTGCTGCGTTCCGGCCCATGGATGCCGCAAGCCGCCGGCTGGGTGGCGATTCCCGCCCAGAACTCCTTTGCCTACGATGGCGTCTCCGGGCTCCTCGTGGACATCAGCTTCATGAACGACTCCGTCTCCGAGACTTTCCTCTGCTATGAAACCGATGCTTCCGGTTGGTCGGCCTGGCAGTCGGGCGCCGGAACCGAGGCATTCGGGCCTCCGACGACCTGGTCAGGTTCCAGCCCGGGGTTAGTGAATACCTTACGTCCCAATATTCGCCTCGAGTTTGGTAATCCAGTGAGTGTCACCCCCTCGGTCACAGGGGCTTTTGTGAACGGTGGGTGGACTGGTGATGTCTCGCTCGCGGGGACAAGCGCAGCGAGCGCATTGCTGCAGGCTTCGAACGGTGCCATCACCTCCCGCAGCGCCAGCTTTGAGCTTGGCAGACTGCCGCTGCAGCCGCCGAACATGCTGACTGAGCCTGGTTTCACCCCTGGCCTGTCCAACACGGTGTCTTGGGGCAGCGTGGCTGGAGCCGGCGAATACCTCGTGCAGCGTGCCGCGAATCCCAGCTTCACCGTGGCCCTTGCTGACAGCGGATGGATCACGGGAACGAGCCACTTTTTTGACTCGCTCTCCGATGACACCACCTACCACTATCGCGTGAAAAACCGCCGGGCAGATGATGCAACCGTGGAGAGCGGCTGGAGTGCAATTGCTTCCTCCGCACAAGATGACAACACGCCCTCGTTGACCGTCTCGCATCTGAACGCACAAAACGAGATTCAATCCATGCGACCGATCATGGTGCTGCGCGGGAGCTATCTCGACGCAACATCGGGTGGTTCCGTTACCTGTTCAGCCACGGTGTCCGGCGGTCTCTCGACCATGCAATCCCCTTTGTCGCTTGATGGCACAGTGAGAGGCACCTGGAGCACCACCATTGAGATGCCGGCGAGCGGTTCCACCACGGCCACCCTCACCGCCACCGATGCTGCAGGGCATTCGGCACAGCAGGTCATCACGCTCGTCAGGCTCACCGATGCCGGTGGCGATGGCCTGGCGGATGAGTGGCAACAAAGCGCCGGTCTGTTTTCGGCCGGCCTTTCGGCTGCGGACACAGGTCCGCTCGGCGATCCTGATAGTGACGGCATGAGCAATCTCATGGAACTGGCCTGCGGCACACCTCCACTCGTGTCTGGCGGGAGTAGCCAGACTTTCTCCCGCCAAGTGATCGCACCCACCTTGCCTGGGCTGATCGGCATGAGCAGCATGCACCACGTGATCTCCTTTGACCGGCGGCGAGGCGCAGCCATCGATTTCTCCTTCGTGCCTCAATCCAGCACCAGTCTCACCAGTTGGTCCGATGTCTCCTCCTTCACAGAAACCGTCGTTCCAAACCCGGATGGCCTCACCGAACGCGTGACATGGGCGATGCCTGAAAACCCCGGTGGCATCAGCATCATTTTCATCGGCATCGGAGGCGGGCTCGGTGGTTCGGGCGGCTCCACAACACCCACCGCGAAGTTCTTTAGAACCAAAGTGTCTGTTTTGGC
>JBJONJ010000616.1:0-5936 GCA_046051905.1 Verrucomicrobiota bacterium | reverse complement strand
GTGGGTGTTGCCATTCATCTACCTACTTTTTCGTCGCCTTCTTCTTACCGGCCACGGCGCCCTTCCGGGGGCCCTTCCGCGTGCGGGCGTTCGTGTGAGTGCGCTGGCCGCGGACAGGGAGGCCGCGGCGGTGGCGGTGGGCACGGTAGCAATTGATACCTAGGATGCGCTTCATGTGCATCTGGATCTCACGACGAAGATCACCCTCGATCGGGAGCTTCATGCCCTGAATGACCTGCGTGATAAGAGCGATCTGCTCATCGGTGAGTTCACCGGCACGCGTGTTCGGATCAATGTTCGTCGCAGCAAGAACCTTGCGGCTGATGGGGAGGCCGATGCCGTAAATATAAGGCAGCGAATATTCGATCTTTTTGTCGTTGGGGATTTCGACTCCGAGCAGGCGGGGCATAAGAACGTGGTGGTGAGGTGAAAATCAAATCAACCTTGGCGCTGCTTGTGGCGCGGGTTTTTGCAGACGACACGGACGATGCCCGCGCGACGGATCACGCGGCAAAGTTCGCAGAGGGGTTTAACGGAAGTGCGGACTCGCATTTTGGAAGGAGATTGCTAAGGGGAAAAACAATCAAGAACCTTTGCCGGAGCAAGGGGGCCCGATGCCTACCACAGAAGAAAACTCACGCAAGCTAGTTTTTCACAGTTTTCCGGTGCGTTTCGGCCTCTCGTGCTCATAGAGAGAGGCGCATGAAAAACATCCTTTGCTTTGGAGATTCAAACACATGGGGCTTTATCCCGGAAAGCATCGCGGAAAGCCATCCCCGGCGTCACCCCCACGATGTGCGTTGGACCGGCGTGCTGGCCCGTGAACTCGGCGAAGGCTTCCGCGTGATCGAGGAAGGCCAAAACGGCCGCACCACCGTCCATGACGACCCTTTTGCCCTCGTCCGAAATGCCAAAGTCGTCCTTCCGGCCATTTTGGAGTCTCACAAGCCTATTGACCTCGTCGTGCTGATGCTCGGCACCAACGACCTCAAGAATGTCTTCGGTGTCTCGCCCTCTGAAATCGCCGTCGGGGCCAAAACCCTCTCCCAGACGATTTTGAGCAGCGATGCCGGTCTTGCGGCCAAACCGCCGCGCCTGCTTCTCCTGTGCCCACCTGCCGTCGGGCAGCTTTCTCACCTGCCGGACCTAGAAGCCAAGCTCACCAACGCCCAGGCTCGCAGCCAGCAACTGCCAAAGCACTACGAGGCCGTCGCCGCCGCCCTCGGTTGCGCCTATTTAAACCCACAGGAAATCGTCACGACAAGTCCCGTCGATGGCATCCACCTCGATGCGGCGGCTCATCAAAAGCTCGGCCTTGCCATCGCCGCGAAAATCAAAGCCCTCTTTTAAATCATGACCTGGCTCGAACGCATCTATCCCACTCTCAAGCCTTGGCTCTTCCGCCTCGATGCCGAGACGGCGCACACCCTCACGATAAAGATGATGGTGATCTCCCACAAGCTGGGGTTGCTGCGCTCACTCGGATCGGGCCAGCCAGTCAAATGCATGGGGCTGACCTTCCCAAACCGCCTCGGCCTTGCCGCAGGGATGGATAAATCCGCCAGCGCCGCGGATGCCTGGGCCGCGCTTGGGCTGGGGCATGTCGAGGTCGGCACGCTCACACCGCGTCCGCAGCCAGGGAATGCCAAGCCTCGTCTGTTCCGCCTGCCGGAGCGCAACGCCCTCATCAACCGCATGGGCTTCAACAATCCCGGCATCATCAGCGCCGTGAAGCGCCTCGAAAAGCGCCGCTCGAAGGCCGTCGTCGGCGTGAACATCGGCAAGAACTTTGACACGCCGAACGAAAACGCTGTCAACGACTACCTCTGCTGCCTGAAGGCCGCCTACGGCACCGCCGACTACATCACCATCAACATCTCCAGCCCCAATACCAAGGGACTTCGTGATCTCCAGGCCGAGGACGCCGTACGTCATCTGCTCACCACGATGAAAAAGGAGCAGGCCGCGCTCAAAGCCGAGCACGGCAAAACGGTGCCGATGCTTGTGAAGATCGCCCCGGACCTCAATGACCTCCAGATCGAGTCGCTCGCCCGTGTCATCAACGAGATCCATTTCGACGGCGTCATCGCCACGAACACCACCATCGCCCGTGAAGCCATTGTCGGCCATCGTCTTGCGAATGAAGCCGGCGGGCTCAGCGGTGCTCCGTTACGTGAGAGGTCCAACCTCGTGCTGCAAGCCTTCCGCATGCTTTTAAACCCCACGATTCCGCTGATCGGCGTTGGCGGCATCCTCGAAGGTTCGCAGGCCGCGGAGAAAGTGAGGCACGGCGCTGAGCTCGTGCAGGTTTACAGCGGCCTCGTCTTCCGTGGCCCCGCTCTTATCCGCGAATCCCTCGCCGCACTCGCCAACCCATAACGTCATGCACATCCCCACGATCGAAACCCGCGAGGAGATCATGTTCTTCGACACCGACTGCGGCGGCGTCGTCCATAACATCGCCTACCTGCGCATGATCGAGACTGCCCGCACCCGGCTGGCCGCGCAGCTCGGCATGAAACTGCGCGAGATGTCTGAGACGCAGATTTTCCCTGTCGTCGTGCGCACGGAGATTGATTACAAACGCCCCGCCAAGCTTGGCGATGAGATCGTCATTCACGGGCGGCTCGAAACCGTCGAGCGCGTGCGCTTCTGGTGTGCCTTCGAGGTTCGTCGTCCCGCCGATGACTCGCTGCTCATCACCTGTCGCCAGTCCCTCGCTCTCGTCCAGATGCCCCAAGGCCGCCCGATGCGTCTGCCGGATGACTGGAGCGAGAAGTATGCGCACCTGATGAAGAAGTGAGTCGGCTATTCCTGGCCGCAGGCTTTTTCTGTTCCCATCGATCCTCCGTCGGCCTCAAGCCGCGATCCCCTTACTAAAGGTCGCCACAGAGCCCACCGTGCTGTCAAAGTCGCGCTTCTTGAAGGGGCCGCGCTCCATAAGCACCATGGGCTTGAGGATGATCTTGGCAAAGTCGGGATCGGGGAATGGTTCTTGGCTGGTGTAGACCTGGCGATCGATCACCTTCTTCAGCTTGTCGGCATCGAGATCTTCCTCGGCGACAGTGGGTCAAAGATGGCCACACGTTCTTTCTCCCAGAAGGCCTCGAAGCTGTCGCGGATCTCGGCTTCGCTGCCGAGTGGGGGGTGTCCTCGATGAATTTCTCGATCAGCTTGGCCTTGCTGAGCAGTTCCGCATCGCCGGTTACGCTGTCGAGGATCAGCTTGCGGAGTCTCGCAGCCTCCTCGGCGTCGGCCTTATAAAGCCTGCCCAGCAGTTGCAGTATCTCCAGCTGGAAATCTACATCATGGCGGATGCCAAACTTCTCCACTTGGTTGTCATTTTGACCTCGTCCTAAAGATCCAGGTAGGCGCTGCGGTAGTCGGCGAAGCTCTCCACAATGTTCCGCAGGTGCATCAGCTTGCGGAAAATCTTCACGAAGGTCATCTCTGCCGCTTCGTCCTTAAGGTCCTTCACGTTTTTGACCGTTGGCGTCAGATTGAGAAGCTTCATCGCCTCCTCGTTGAACTTCGGACGTGGTTCTCATGCGGCGGCACGAAGATCGTCTTCTTGGCGTTCACCTCGGCGAAGAGCGCCAATGCATCGTCTGTGCGCTTCTTGCGGTTGCGGAAGACCACGATGTCCCCTTGCTCTTCACCTCATTGAGGATGCGGTTCGTGCGCTAGAACGCCTCGATCGGGCCTTGGTGCTTCAGGTTCTTATCGACCCACCCCGTATTCAGTGTCTTGCCGTCGAAACCTGTGAGGCGCATGTTCACCACCAGCAGCGGGTCTACCTGTCGCCCCTTCACTTTCTTGGCGATGTGCTGGTATGAGCGGTACAAGCTCTGCGTGTCCTCCGTGGAGAAGGCAGTGCCAAACATCGCCTTGTGGTCGCCGATCTATTTCACCAGCTTCTCCCGCGTGTGTGGATCACCGCCTGCGCCGCCTTCCGTGAAGTGTCCCCCTGACGGCGAACTGTGAACGGTGGCCCCAAGCGCCTGTGGCTCTCGCCTGCCTGCCTAATGGTCTTGGCCCCACGGCTCGCCGCGCCGCCTGAAGGTGGAAGATAGGCATACACGGCAAGGGCTGACGCCCGAACGACAAACGAACAAGTCTTACAGCAGGCAGGAGTGTCCGCGCTTCTTTGCTCTCTCATCCTTCATCTCCACCGTGACTTCATCCACGAGTAGAAGCTGTGGCCGATCTGGGCGTAGCCGGTGGCATTGGGGTGCACGCCATTGTTTGCGGGGTAACCGTCGTGTGGATCGAGGTTCAGCTCGGTGGGGACGAGGTGGATGTTCCCGTCTTCGCGACCGTGGAACTGCTGGAGCATGCGCTGCACCAGGCGGTGCTGGATGCGCTTCCAGCCCCAGCGGGGGTATTTGTCCTGGTAGTTGGCGGTGAAGCCGGACTGGCGGGCATTCGGCGGGGTGGTGAGCCCGACGGCGAGCTGAGCTTTCGGCGCGGCCTTGCGGAACTCAGCGAGGAGTTTTTCGGCGTTAGCGAGTACCTCCGAGATCTTGGTATCGGGCGAGTCGGGATTGGCGGCGAAGCAGTCATTGATACCGAGCAGGAAGGTGACGACATCAGGCGGCTGGCCCTGGCTGTTTTCGCGGAAGTAGCGCGGGAGGTCGAAGACGGGTTTCTGGGTCTCGTCGGGAAAGAGGAATGGGCTGGTGCTCTTTCTCGCGAGCGGTCCGGCGGTGACACCGGCGGGCTGCGGGGCGAATTTCGTGAGGAAGTCGGCCCACTTCCATCCGCCGTAGCCTTCGTGGCGCACCTCGGGTGTGGCACCGGCGGGCTTGTGGGTGCCGATGAAGGTCCACTTTGGATTGCCAGGCAGGGCGAGCATCCTGGCGATCTCATTGGGATAAACGCTGGCATTCGTGAGGCTGTCCCCGACGATGAGGAGGCGGAGGAATTGGCCTTCGCCGGCCTTGCGCGGTGAGATGCGGAGGGTGAGCCGACCGCTCTCGATGACGCGGCCGACGGCGTCCTTTACGGTGATGACGACGGGGTGATCACCCACATCCTTGTCCAAGGGGGTGACGGTCCAGCGCCGTGCCTCGTGGCTGCCCAGCTGGCACTGGAACTCGAAGCGGTAGTCCTGCGGCTTTTCGGTGAGGACGATGTTGTCATAGTAGATGCTTATCGGCACGTCCGGCGTGGCGTACACGATGGCCGGCAGGGTGAGCTGGAGTTCCCCGGCCAAGGTGGACGTGGCAAGAATGCAGGCTAGAAGGAGGCGTTTCATCGTGTGGAAAGGCGGGTGAGCGTGAGAAAGCGTATTCAGACACAAAGGCAGCCATCCACGGTTCCTTTCGCGTGAAGGAGGAACATTTGAATCGGAGAACCTTGTCCGCGCTTCCCGGCCGGGAAACTCTCTTCGTTGAAAAGATCGCCAGTGATGGTTTCTGGTCAGACGGAAAGTTCCGCGTGATGAGCAAAGGCCTGGGTCTTGGTTGAAAACCAGTTGGAAGCACGAGGGACTCTTTTGCGTCTCGTCAACCAGCCTCTCCCCGCATCATGCCATGAACGCTATTACTGCACCCAGCTGGGGAATGGGCCATAAAGCGCTCCCGCTACCCGGCGATAGGGGCGGCGTAGTGTCTTCGAGTTGTTCTGGGAGAGGTGGCAAAAAGAAAAGCCCCGGCTTCGCAAGAAGCCGGGGCTTTCAAAGATCGAATTCGCTTTCACCGGATCACGGCAAGCTCGTCGCCCCCATCAGGAAGCGGTCGCATTCTCTCGCGGCGCCGCGGCCTTCGTTGAAGGCCCAGACGACGAGGGATTGGCCACGGCGGCAGTCACCGGCGGCGAAGACGCCGGGGATGCTGGTGGTGTATTTCTCGTGCTCGGCTTTGATGTTGCTCCGGGGGTCGGTTTCGAGCTTGAGCGCCTCGACGAGGGGCTGCTCAGGGCCGAGGAAGCCCATG
>JBJONJ010000615.1:0-5278 GCA_046051905.1 Verrucomicrobiota bacterium | reverse complement strand
ATGCGCACCCACGAGACGCGGCAGTTGCTCACCGAGGCTCCGATGTGGGAGGAGCGGCTGGCCTGGCTGCGCGCCGCCCAACCGCAGATGACCAGCGTGAACAAGGCCAACAACGAGCTGGATCAATCGCTGGTCGAAACCGCGAAGAACAGTGGCGTGACCATCGAGAACAAGCAGCTGCAGGAACCGGTCGAGACCGCCTATTTCCACCAAGTCGGCGAGACGGTGCTGGTGAAGACCGAGGTGAGGCCGCTGATGCAGTGGCTGCACGAGCTGCAGTCGCCGGAGAGCTTCACGCTGGTCTCGCATCTGACCGTTCAGCCGGTGCCCGAGGACGCCAGCAAGGTGACCGCCACCGTGCATGTCTCCCGCCTTTTCTCCCTGAACAAGCCCGCCGCGGAAAACACCGTCGAGACGAAAGCCCCATGAACCTCCCCGTCATCCACCTCTTGATCATGCTGGAGGCCGCCGTTTCGAGCCTCGCGGCCGTGGACAACGCCCCGGCGACCGCGTTTGAGCCGCCCAAGAAATACGGCGCGGAACGCTACCTGGTCGGCTGGGAGAGGAATCCCTTCGCCATCCCCACGCCGCCCAGCGCACCGCCACTGGTGGAGTCGCAGTTCAAGGACCTCGCGATCAAATCGGTCTTTGGCCCGAAGGACAGTCCGATCTTTTCCCTGGTGAACACCAAAACGCATGAGCGCATGCGCATCTCGATGAACCACCTAACCCAGGACGGCGTGGAATTGAAAAGCTTCTCGCTCGCTGAAAACCGCCGGGAAACCACCATCGAGATCGCGAAAGGCAGCGAGACGGCCACGCTGAAATATGCCGTCGACTATGTGCCGCCGGCGGCCAGTGCTGCCCAGGGTGCCCGGCCCGGCATGCCCGCCACCGCCGGACGCATCCCCATTCCTCAAATCGGCGCGGCCAGCGTGAATCCGGCAGCGAATCGCCACGTGATCGGCCAGCCTGCGGGCAACGCGAACCTCGGCACGGCCGGTGCCAACGCGGTGGTGGCCGGCTCACCCAACGCCACCACGGACGTGGCGGCACGCCGCCGCACCATTCCGAATGTGGCCGACATGGCGGGAGCGGCTCCCGGCGGTACCATGCCCCAGGCGGGCCTTCGTGCCGCCCATGTCAATGCCAGTAAGCCAGGCTCTCCCACCATCACGCTCGGCACGAACCCCACCAGCACGCCGCCCCCCGCCCAGACGCAGGGCCATGCCCCGCCCGGAGAGATCAGCCCTCCCATCGTCCGTCCTCCGCCTTCGATCTATCTCGACGGCAGCCAGTCGCAGTAGCCATACCTCCTTCCTGTCATGAACGCATCGCTCCCAATGGCCTCCGCGGCCTGGCTCGGCCTCCTCGCCCTGAATCTCCCGGCGCAGACGCCCACGCCGCCCGTCACGCGATCGGCCGTGCCGCCAAACATCCCGCGCCCGGTGCTGCCCCCCGGCCTACAGCGCCCCGGCCTCACCAATCCGAACGCGATTCCGCCGTCGGTCCCAGGGGCTACAAACCGTCCTGGCATGCCAGCCGGAGTTACCGGTGCTGCCATCGGCCCGAAGCCGGTCTCCGCCGCCCCGCAGCCGGCGAACGCGCCGACTCCATCCGCCAGCCAACCGCCACGAGTTCCTCCTGCGCCGCCCGTCAAGCCGGGTGAAAAAGCCCCGAACTTCATCGCCTTCGACGCCGAGACGGTGGATGTCGTTCTGGAGGAGTATTACCGGGTCACCAAGCGGCGTGTTTTGAAGGACCGCGGCCTGGAGGCCACCACCGTGACCATCATGGTGCCTGGCGAATTCACTGACGAGGAGTATCAAGATATCATCGAGAAAGGCCTGCTCATGCACGGCCTCGCCCTCGTGCCCAGTGGCACCAATTTGTGGAAACTGGTGGCCGCGGAAACCGGTTCGAGTCCCGGACAACAGCAGCTTCCCATGGTCCTCGATGCGGACAAGCTGCCGGAGACCGACCAGGTCGTCGTCCATGTCGCCACGCTGAATTACCTCTCCGCCGAGGACGCAGCGAACACCTTGCAAAGCGCCATCCCGCCGCATCCCTACGGCAAAATCGTCGCCGTGCCGAATGCCCGCTCGCTGGTGATCACCGAAGCCTCGCAGACCATTCGAGCCTATCTCGACCTCATCAAACAACTCGACCTCCCGCCGAGCCAGACGGTGCAGAAGACCATCAAACTGGTGCGCACCGATCCCGAGGACGTGGCCAAGCAGCTCGAGTCCCTCCTCGACCTGAAAAACGGCGGCGGCAGCACCAGCAGCAGCACGGGCAGCCGCCCGGGGGCACCTGCAACGCCAACTGCTCCACGGGCGCCGACCATTCCCGGTTCTCCACAGGCTGCCGCCCCGCCCGCGGCCGCGTCAGCTCCCGTCGTATCCGCCAGCGGGGGTGGTAGCACGGCCGAAGGTGCCAAGCCTGTCCTTCTCCCCCTGCCCCGCACCAGCAGCCTGCTGGTCATCGCCCGCCCCGCGGACATTGAGGTGATCGAGAAGCTTGTTGCCGAAATCGACGCGGAGGCCACGGCCAACCGGTTTGTCTCGCGCAGGCTGAATTACATCGATCTCTCCAGTTTCCTCAGCCTCGCTGAAAAAGCACTCATGCGTTACGACAAGAACGCCACCGGCAGTACCAGTACCACCACCGGCCAGAATAGTAGCACGAACAACAACAGCACCAACAACTCCGGCTTTAACAACTTCGGGAACGGCGGCTTTGGCAGCAGCAGTTTTGGCAGCAGCTCCTTCGGTGGAATGGGTGGGCTAGGGGGTGGTGGCCTCGGTGGTGGGGGGGGAGCCAGCCCCAAGCTCGACATCACGACCAAGGCGAACAGCGTGCTCATCGGACGCACCCTGGTCATCATTGATCCCGGCAGCTCGAAATTCTTCGCCAGCGGGCCGCCCGAGCAGCTGCAAACCCTGTCAGACCTGGCCGACGAGCTCGATGTGCGCCCCAAGCAGATCTTCATCTCCGCCATCATCGGGGAGTTCAACCTCAGCCGCGATTTCAACTTCGGCCTCGACTGGATCAACACGCTCAAGGGCCTGGGTGGAGGTAGGCAGGCAGGCGGAGTGCTCGACGCGGGAGGAACAGCCTTCGACCCCGCCAATTTGAACAATCTCGCCACCCTGGCTGGCAGTGGCGGCCTGGCCACCCTCGGCGGATTGACCGCCTACGGACAGATCACACGAAACCTGCATGTCTTCATGCGGACGGTGGAAACCTCTGGGCGCTTCAAGGTCCTGCAAAAGCCTGTCGTCACCACGCTCAATCACCAGCCGGCCAGCATTTACATCGGCCGCCAGATCGCCATCGCCGGGCAGAGCTTCAACAGTGGCGTCGTTGGCGGCGGCTTTTCCTCGACCACGCAGTACATCCCCGTCCGCCTTCAGCTCGACATCACGCCGCACATCTTCAACGACCAGGAGATCATGCTGGAATTCAAGCAGCAGAATAATTCCACCAACGGCAGCACCATCATCAACGACAACGAGGTTCCCAACATCTCGGAACAGGGCATGAGCAACAGCCTCATCGTTCCAGACCGCTCGGTTGTCATGCTGGGCGGGCTCATTTCTGAGCGAAATGACAGCAGCCAGTCCGGCCTCCCCTTCATCGTCCGCCTGCCGCTCATCAAATACCTCGTCGGCAGCACGCGCAAGGAAAGCGACCGTTCTGAACTCATGATTTTTGTCCAGCCCATGATCCTCCCGGACGGCGGCACCCACATCAATGAGCAGACGCGCTTCCTCAACAACTCACCGAATTCCAATGACGCCTTCAACTTCGCCGGCTACCCAGAGGAACCCCTTCCGCCGGCCGGGCCCGACTCCCAGGCCAAGGACAAGCCTCGTGTGCAGGTGGATCCCAACCCGTCTGCCTCCGAGGACAGGCATGGTCTTTGGGACAAGTTCAAAGGCCTGTTCAAGAAGCGCTCCATGGAGTGAACGACACGCCCAGTTTTTTGCGTGGCCGGAACGACGCCAAGCTCACTTCGCGGGCTCACGGTTGAGCTGCTCGCGAAGCCCCGTGGCTCCTTTCGGCAGCGAAAGGGACATCCCGGGGCCCTTGGCGGGCGTCTCAGCTGGAGGCGTCAGCGGCGCATCATCGGGCACCGAAATGGCTTTCGGCTGGCTGGCAGCCGGAGATGACGTCGGAGCGGCATTCGGTTTCACGACTGCCGCAGGCATCGGAGCAGGCTGTTTTTTGAGCCACCGGGCTTTGCCGGAGAAATGGGCACCGAGGGCGCCGAGGATCATCGAGCCTCCGATGAACACGAAAGCCTTCAGCCACTTCGGCACCTCATCCGCGGGCAGCAGATGCTCGGGAAGGGTCGGCGGAGCGTCCGCCGCCGCGCGGGCCCAGTTAGGAGAGTCCGGCGGCGCGGGCTCGCCCCCCCCGCTGCGGAAAAGCAGCTCGGCAAAGCCAATCGTGTTTGTCTCGGGAGACGTCACGATGCTGCCAGATGTCAGCGCTCCGGTACCCCGCTGCACGGTCTCACGGTTCACGGAGGCTGGGCCGCTCTTCATGCCGCTGCGAGGGGCAGAGACGGTTCTGGAACGAGGTGGGGGCTGAATCCGGTCCACGTCCGCCGGGACAGGCGGTCCGGCGGAGGGCTTCACCAAATCGAGATGCTGCACCAGGTGGGCGTAGCGGCCGAGGAAGTCGGAGCGGGTGCCCGGCTTGTTGTCGAGCACCTTGGCCATCTCATCATCCAGCAGACGGGCAATCGGATCGCGCTCACGCGACGTGCCGGATGGCTCTGCCTGGCACCCGACCGGAGACTCGATTCCGATCAGCAGCTTGGTGAGGGCTGCAAGCCAGCCACCATGCCAGAGGCTGTCCGATTTCACCGCCCCCTGCGGCAGCAGCACCGCCGGATCCGTGCCGCGACCAGCCATCGAGGCCAGGGAAGGATGCGCACGAACCACCACATTGAAAGCCGGCCACTCATTGAGCTGGGATACGAGCAGCTTCGCGCAACGGGCGTCCTCGCGTGGAAAGCCCGTGAGCAGAAAGATGTCCTCCAGGCGCAGCTTCGCCACCGGCAGGTTCGACGCATCGAGCTGGGAGAGCGCAGTATCCAGGCCGGCAAGCAGGAGATAGGCCTCCTGCACCTCGATGGAGCGACGTTCCCTGAGCAAATCAGCCAGGCTAATGCCATCGGCTATCTCCTCAACCAGGCAGGTGACGCCTTCCGCCTCGTTCACCAGCACCACGGTGATGAGCGCCGTGTTCTCACGCTTCTTCGTGA
>JBJONJ010000614.1:0-7087 GCA_046051905.1 Verrucomicrobiota bacterium | reverse complement strand
CTGTCACGCTCACCCGCACCGGCACCGCCAGCGACACCTCGGACTACGCCACGATCAACACCACGCAGACCATTCCCGCAGGCCAGTCGAGTCTCACCGTCAATGTTTCACCCGTCCAAGACAGCTCGAATGAAGGAAACGAAACCGTCATCCTCACCGTGGTGAGTGGCAGCGGCTACGCTGTCGGCACACCGAGCGCGGCCACCGTCACCATCCTCGATGACGACCGCAGCACCGTCACCATCACCGCAAACGATCCCACCGCCTCCGAGGCTGCTGGAAATCCCGGCCAGTTCACCATCACGCGCACCGCGCCGACCAATGTCGCCCTCACGGTGAATCTCACCATCGCTGGCACAGCTACGAACACGACGGACTACGCCAATGTGGCCGCCACCGTCGCCTTTGCCGTCAATGACGTCTCCAAGACCATTAACATCACGCCCGTGGATGATGGAAACACCGAAGGGCCGGAAGATGTCACCATCTCGCTCGCCAGCGGCAGCTACGACATCGGCACCTCGTCCTTCGACAACGTCAGCATCATCGACAACGACAATCCGCCCACCGTCTTCATCAGCAGCCCGAATGCGCAGGGGCCGCTCATCGCCGCCACGAATGGCGTCATCGTCAGCGCCCAGGTGAGCGATGATGGCTTCCCGGCGGCTCTCAGCACCACTTGGAGCTGCGTCAGCGGTCCTGGCGTGGCGACCATCGAGTCACCAAATGCCACCACGACCGCCGTGACCTTCTCCGCGCCTGGAACCTATGTTTTGCGCATCAGCGCCACGGACACGCAATTCACCGTGAGCGACCAAACGACCGTCGTGGTCGGAAACGGCCTCGTGGCATCGAATTGGATCACGCAGGACCTCGGACCGTCCTCCTCGCGTCGTGGCCAGTCCCTCGAATACGGCGGTCTTTTCAGTGTCACGGGCACCGGAGCCGGTTACAGCGCCACCGCGAATGATCAGGCTCAAATCATGGTCCGCAGCGCCATCGGCGATGGCAGCGTCGTCGCCCGCATCACGAGCTTTTCGACCACCGGAGCCCTCGCAGGCATCACGATCCGCGATTCACTCGCTCGCGGCTCGAACCGAGCTGTTTTGGGCTTTGTGCCCGGCACCGGACTGCAATTCCGCACCCGCACCACCGTGGCCACGAATGACACCAGCGTCGCCGCCACCGCTCCCGCGCTTCCGTTTTGGCTCAAACTCGAGCGCAACGCCACCACCAACGAAATCAGCGCCAGCTATAGCAGCGATGGCACCGCCTGGACCACCGTCGGCACGCCTGTCGTCATGCCGCTGCTCAATGCCGATGCGCATTACGGCCTCACCACGACCAACAACAGCACCGCAGGCACCGCCACGGCCCTCTTTGATAATGTGACGCTCACGCCGACACCCACCGGCCCCGCCTTGGTCAATGAAGACAGCGGCACCGCGCCCGACACCGCTGGCAGCGCCACCTTTGACGGCACGACTTACACCGTGAACGGCCCCACCAGTGGCTACTTCCACGGCTGGCAGTATTATGGCGACATGGTCATCACCGCGAGGCTGAACACGTTCACGTCCGGCGCAGGCAGCAGCAGTGGCGGCATCCGCATCGCCGAGAGCATCGAAAACGGAGCCCAGCTCCATCTCGGTCGCATGCCCACCGGCAGCTACAGCGGCTACTACTGGACCAGCATCGCCGGTGGCGGTGGTGGCGGCGTCCCCAGCAGCATCGCCGCCGGAAACTGGATGCGCATCGTGCGCAAAGGCAACAGCGTCACCGGTTACCGCGCCACGCACAACGCCACGACGAACAATCCAAACGCGTGGACCCAAATCGGCCAGCCGCAGACCATCATCATGACCACGCCGGTGTGGGTCGGCTTCTACGTGAACAACGCCAGCGGTGCCACCGGCACGCAAAACACCTGCACCTTCACCCGACTCACCATCGAAGCCGCCAACAAAGCCCCCGTCGTCGCTGCAGCAGCCAATGGCAGCATCACCCCCATCGCCCTCGACGGCACCATCACCGATGACGACCTCCCCGCAGCGCCCACCAGTCTCTGGAGCACCCGCAGCGGCACCGGCATCACCTTCGCCAATGCGACGCTCCCCGACACCACCGCCACCCTTACCGACAGCGGCACCTTCGGCCTCCGCCTTACCGCCGACGACACCGGCACGAAATCCTTCTTTGATCTCAACGTCAGCGCCTACAGCACGCCCTTCGCCCAGTGGCTCGATCAAAACAACGTCGGCAACGAGAACAACCAAACCTTCGAAGCCACTGCCGACATGGATGGCGACGGCCTGATGAATTTGCTCGAATACGCCGTCGGCACGAATGGCGTCATCCAAAATGCCAATCCGCAGGTCGTGACCCTCGCTCCGGTCAGCAGCCAGCAATACCTGCGCCTCACGCTTCCCAAAAACCCGGCGGCCACCGACGTCACCTTCATCGTCGAAGCCTGCAGCGACCTCGTAAGTTGGAGCAGCGCCGGTCTCATTATCGAGACCAACACTGCCAACCAGCTCGTCGTCCGCGACACCGTCGCCGTCACCAGCGGGGTGCAGCGCTTCATGCGCGTCCGCGTCACCCGCTGAGTCGCGGTTTCCGGTTCACGAGGGGAATAATCGCTCACTCCGGTGTCCGCGCGGCCCGGAGTTTGCTCTTCCTAGTCCTTGAACCTTCCGCCCGCCCGTCCACCCTCCGTCCGTCATGCCTGATTCTGAAAACAGCAGTGTCAATCCGTCCGTCATCTCTGACCTGGACGATCTCAACACCATCGCCGGCCTACGCAAGGGCGCCGTCGTGCTCGGCCGCTTCAAACTGGAGCGCTGCCTCGGCCGCGGTGGCATGGGGGAGGTCTGGCTCGCGCATGACCGCACGCTCGAAGAACAACTCGCGCTGAAACTCCTCCCGCGCCTCATCCACTTCGATGAACGCGCCGTGGATGACCTGAAAAACGAAACCCGCCGCGGCCGCCAGCTTTCGCATCCGAACATCGTGCGCGTTTTCGACTTCTACAAAGACGACGAGAACGTGGGCATCGCGATGGAATACGTCGGCGGTGAAAATCTCTCCGCGTTGCATGCACGCGAGCCGCACGGCGTCTTCACCGCGGACAAAATCACGAATTGGACGCGCCAGTTGCTCCAGGGCCTCGACTACGCCCACCGCACGGAAAAAGTCGTGCATCGCGATTTGAAGCCGGCGAATCTTTTGGTCGATCAGGCCAGCGGGAATCTCAAAATCGCCGACTTCGGCATCGCGCGTTGCCTCGCAGACAGCATGCAGCGCGTCACGGTTTCCGCGCAGAGCCGCGGCACGCTTTGCTACATGAGCCCGGAGCAGGCCATGGGCCGTGGAGCGAACCCTCTCGATGACATTTACGCCGTCGGAGCCACGCTTTACCAGCTCCTCGCCGGCACGCCGCCGTTTTACAGCGGAGACGTCTTCAATCAGATCCTCAAAGTGCCGCCGCCGCCGATTGGCGAGCGCCAGCGCGAGCAGGGCTTCAACGTGCCGCCGCCACCGCAGTGGGAAATGGCCATCATGCGCTGTTTGTCGAAGGAGCGCGCGGATCGTCCGCAAAGCGCGCTCGAGGTTTTGGATCTGCTCGGCCTGCGCACGGGCGACATGCCCGCGCCGCTGCCTTACACGCTGCGAGATGGCGGTGCCGCTCCCGGCGTTGTCGTTTCATCGCCGCATCCGGGTCACACGATGCCCCCGGCCGCCACACTGCCGATTCCGACCCACACCGGTGTTGGCACGAGCACGATTGCCGTCTCTACCTCCGCGCCTGTCGTCACCGTGCTGCCCGGAGCCACGCGCACGATCGATCTCACGCGCACCATCGGCGGCCAGCAGACTCAAACCGCCTCCAAACCCGGAACCAGCCAGGATGGCGGCACTAAGGACAAGCCAGCCTTCCCGTGGAAAATCGTCGCCGCAGCCGCCGTCGTCGTTTTGGGCGGTGTGGGTGCGTTTTTAGCCTATCAACATAGCACACCGCCAGTTGTGGTGGTGCCCCCGCCACCAGGTGACGTCCCACTACCTCCAGTTGTTCCCCCTGGTCCTCAGGGAGTTCCACCTGTCATTCCGCCAGTTGTACCGCCAAGTGTGCCGCCAAGTGTGCCCACCGCCAAAGAATGGCGCGTGCCGGGGCACTTCCCGACGATTCAGGCAGCTATCGACGCGGCGAAAACGCCCGGGCAGATCATTCACCTCGGTGATCAGGTCTGGAACGAAAAAATCAGCATCAAGAACTCCGTGCAGCTCATGGGCACGGATCCGAAGAAGTGCGTGATCTCCGTTGATGGACGCGGTGGCGCGGCTTTGGAGGTGCGTGGCATCAAAGACGTCGTCATCAAAGGCATCGGCTTCGCGCACAGCGGAGATGAAATGCTCGCAGGTGGCCATTCGGCCGTCAGCGTCGAAAACAGCGAGGTTTCCTTTGAAAGCTGCAGCTTCACTCGCGGCATGAAGGACGGCATGACCGTTTCAGGCGCTTCGAAGGTGAAAACGACGAAATGCATCTTCCTCGAAAACACCGACGCGGGCGTCAAAGCCACCGCGGCGGCTTCGATCGAGGCGGTGGACTGCACCTTCGAAAAGAACAACTTTGGAGTCGTCAGCGAACTGGCGGATTCCTCCGTCACGCTCACCGGCGGCAGTTTCACCGGCCAGGCGGCCTCCGGCATCGTCGCGAGCGATCAGGGACGCGTGAGCGTGAAAAAAGCCTCGTTCACCAACAACAAGGAGAACGCCGTTTTCGCGCATGACAGCGGCAGCAGCATCACGCTGGATGATTGTGATCTCGTGAAGAGCGATTACGGCATCAAAGTGGCCAAAGGAGCCGGTTTGAAGGCCACCAAGTGCCGTCTCCGCGAAAATCTCACGGGCGTGGGCCTCGACAATCCCGGAAACGTCGAACTGCGCGAGTCCACAATCGAAGCAAGCGTCGAAGACGGCCTCGTGCTCTTCGCGGACAACAAATCCGGCTCCGTCCTGATCTACGGCAACACCATCAAGGGCAACAACCGCTTCGGCATGAACATTCACGGCGCAGGCATGATCCCGGACGTGAGTGGCAACGACTTCGGCCCGAATGCCTTCCCGGACATCTACCTCCACGGCAAAGCCGCAGGCAGTTACAGCAAGAACACACTCCGCAGCGCGGAGCGATTCGTGGCTGAAACCGCCGGTCCGGATGATCCCGGTGCCGGTGCGTATCAATGGGCGACTGACAACGTCGAGAAACCCGGCCAATAAGATTTACTTCTTCGCGCCAAAGGTCGGTTCGATGCCTTTGGGCCAGTTTTTGCCGCCGGTGGTGACGAGATTGCCCACGGGCAGGTAAAGCTCACCACCGCCGTTTTGCAGCGTGGCACCTTCCAGCCACAAATCCTTGCCGTAGGTGCGCGCACCGCTCAGCGCGACGCGCACGTTCGCCGCCTCGCTGAGTGTGGCGATGAACAACTCCGCGCTGCTGGCCGTGCCACCATCCATGAGCACGAGAAGACGTTTGAAGCCCGGAATCATCGCCTCATTGGATTTTAATTCGATGTCCGGCTGGCCGCGACGCTGCTGTTTCGCGAGAACGAGTGGTCGCGCGCCGTCGATGAAGAGCGCGGCGGCATCCACGGCAGGTGGGATGTCGCCACCGCCGTTGCCGCGCAGGTCGAGCGTGAGCGGTGAGCCCGGTTTGGCCTTCCCGAGCGCTGCTTTGAGGTCGGCGAGCGTGTTGGCATCAAAGGTCGGGATGCGAATGTTTGTGCCGCCGATGCCGGTGGTCACGGTGATGCGCAAACCGCCCGTGATGCGGCGCACCAGCTCTGCGGTGATGATGCGGCCGGTGGCCTGACGCACGCGCACCTCGGCTTTCGAGCCATCCGTGCCGTAGAGACGCACTTTGAGCTTCCAGCGGTTCATTCCCTCGACCGGAATGCCATCCAGCGCGATCAATTCATCGCCCGCTTCGATCCCCGCGAGCGCGGCGGCTTCGCCAGGGAAGGGCTGGCAGTAAAAGTGGCCGTTTTCGCCGACTTCGATGCGCATGCCGAGACTGGCCTGCCCGAGATTGGCGAGTTCCGCCTGCACGCTGGCCGGGATGTATTGCGCGAAGCGGAGATGACGCTCGCAGAGGCGCTGGATGGCCAGTTCGACAGTGGCGGTGGCATCCATGCGGCGTCCGGCCTTTGCCGCGAAGGCGAGCACGTATTGATGAAAGGCCGTGCGCTGCGCATTGCTGTCCGCGCCGTAGTCCGCTGGCTTTGGCAGGCTGGCGAAGGCCGGATTTTCAGCCGCGAGCAGGTCCACGGCCTTCTTCGTCATGTCGAGTTCATCGACGGGCGAGTGATACTCGGCGATGAGGCGCGTCATGAACTCCGCCCAGAGTGCTTTGGCACCGTCCGTGCTGTTTTGCGCGTGGAGCGCGAGCGGTGCGGCGAGAATCAGAGGAAGAAAGCGGCGGCGGAGCATGAGCATGAAGAAAGCAGGATGGATAAACGCGATGAAGGCGGAAAACGGGCCAAAAAAATCCGAATGTCGAACTTACGCACGCGGCGGCTCATTCGGCATTCGGATTTCGTGATTCGGCGCAGATGCCGAAGGTGCGGCTTAGCGCATTTTGCGCTGGATGGCTCGCGCCTCGGCGTTGCGGGAGGCCGTGTCGCTTTCGATGGCGCTCAGCGTCTGCTGACGCTGCTGCACACGGTCATAGTGCATGTTTTGGCTCCAGCCGAAGAGGCCGCCTTCAGACGGATCGCCGGTCATGGTGCAGGAGGACAGGCTGCTGGCAGCCAGGATGAGAAGAAGCGTGTTTTTCATGGCGTGATGAATCACAGGGAGTTCATGAGGCTGGCGACCTGACGGCGCTGGGACTCGAGGGCGTCGCGGTTTTCCGTGCTCTGACGGAGGTTGCTGTTCAGGCTGGCGTAGCGGGAGTTGCCGGAGCCGACCTTGGTGACGAGCTGGCGCTGCATGCCGATGCTGTCGTCGAATTCGCTGACTTCACCGGAGAGCTGGCGGTCCACCTTGCCGAGATCATTCTTGATGCGGGCGAGTTCCTTCGTGTCGTTGA
>JBJONJ010000613.1:0-17648 GCA_046051905.1 Verrucomicrobiota bacterium | reverse complement strand
AACATGAACGACGGCGGCCGCTGGCTTAGCTACCGTGAGCTGGCGGACGATCTCATCCCGTATGTGAAAGGCCTCGGCTTTACGCACATCGAGCTGATGGGCATCGCCGAGCATCCGTTTGATGGCTCGTGGGGCTATCAGGTGACCGGTTATTACGCGCCGACGAGCCGCTTTGGAAATCCGGATGAGTTCCGCGAGTTCGTGGACCGCTGTCATCAAAACGGCATCGGAGTCATCCTCGATTGGGTGCCCGGTCATTTCCCGAAAGATGCGCACGGCCTCGCGAAGTTCGACGGCAGCGCGCTCTACGAGCACGCCGATCCGCGCCAGGGCGAGCATATGGACTGGGGCACGCTCATCTTTAACTACGGCCGCACGGAGGTGAAAAACTTCCTCGTCGCCAATGCCCTCTACTGGCTGGACCAGTTCCACATCGATGGGCTGCGCGTCGATGCCGTGGCGTCGATGCTTTACCTCGATTACTCGCGCAAGGCGGGCGAGTGGGTTCCCAATCACCTCGGCGGTCGCGAAAACCTCGAAGCCATCGCCTTCATGCGCGAGCTGAACAATGTCTGTTACGCGAATCATCCTGGCACCACGATCATCGCGGAGGAAAGCACGGCCTGGGGCGGCGTCTCGCGTCCGGTGAGCACCGGCGGGCTCGGCTTCGGCTTCAAATGGAACATGGGCTGGATGAATGACAGTCTGCGCTACATGCACGAGGACCCGGTGCATCGGAAATACCACCACGGCATGGCCACCTTCTCGATGATCTACGCCTACGACGAGAATTTCATCCTCGTCCTCAGCCACGACGAGGTGGTGCATGGCAAGGGATCGCTCATCAACAAGATGCCTGGTGATCGCTGGCAGAAGTTCGCCAACCTGCGCATGTTCCTCGCATGGATGTGGACGCATCCGGGCAAGAAGCTGCTCTTCATGGGCGGCGAATTCGGCCAGTGGCACGAGTGGAAACACGACTCGAGCCTCGACTGGCATCTCTTCCTCGGCGAGGAGCACAGCGGCCTGCAACGCCTCGTCAAAGACCTCAACCACCTCTACACCGGCCGCAGAGCGCTCCATGCACGCGATCACGAGGCCGGCAGCTTCTTCTGGCTCGACGCCAACGACGCGGAGAACAGCGTCTTCGCCTTCACCCGCACCTCGCCGGATGGCGATCAGGTCTATGTGCTCGTGAATGCCACGCCCGTGCCGCGCAAAGCCTATCGCGTCGGCGTTTCCGATGCGGGCAGCTACCGCGAACTGCTCAACACCGATGCCGCCACCTATGCTGGCAGTGGCGTGAGCGCTGGCGTGGGCTTCCAGGCCCAGGAGGTGGAGCATCAAGGCCAGCCCTGGAGCCTCGTCGTCGATCTGCCGCCGCTGGCCACGCTGGTGCTCGGCCGGTGAAACTGATCCTGCATGCAGAAAGCGGAAGCCATCCTCATCGGCCGCCAGCGGCAGACCGAGACGAGCTTGATCGTCGAGTGGTGCTGCGCGGAGCTGGGCATCTTCAAAACCGTCGCCAAGGGTGCCCTGCGGCCCAAATCCCCCTTCGCTGGCATGCTGGATTTGTTTGTCACATGCGAGTTGCGCTTTGTGCCAGGCAAGTCCTCAGACCTCGGCATTCTCTCGGAGGCCAGCTGGACGAACCCTCGCCTCGGCCTGCGCACCAGCTATGGCCGCGTGCTCGCAGCGACCTACCTGGTCAAACTCGTGGCCCAGGTAGCGGAACGTCATGCTCCCCTCCCGGAGGTTCAGCCGCTGCTGGTGAAGGCCCTGGACTACCTGGCGGAGAAAGACCCCAGTCCGGCCCTGGTCCGGCGCTTTGAGCAGAGGCTTGCGGAGGCCCTCGGGATCCTCCCCGAAGGCGATCAATCCCTGGCCGCCGAGGCCATCGCGGATGTCTTTCACAAGCGGTTGCCGGTGCAGCGGAGGCAGTTGTTTGACTGGATGAAGGAGAAATGAGCCGCTGGCTCACACCTGCCGGTCCTCGTTGAAAAAACTGCGACTCCGGTGAGTGAAGAACCGGGCTGGAGGCGTTTAAGCTCGTGGCTGCCCTGCGCCAACGGACGATGAGCCCCACTGGGAACGACTGAAAGTCCGCGTTGCATGCGGGCCTTTTTGCCGCCAAATTCAATTCCGTCACCTCCATGAACACTCCTGACCATCTCGCCGCTTTCGGCCCCCTCGGCACCCCCGAACTGATCATCATTGCCATTCTCGTCCTCGTGCTTTTCGGGGCGAAGAAGCTCCCAACCTTCGCCCGCAGCCTAGGCAAGAGCATGGGAGAATTCAAAAAGGCTCGCGATGAGTTCGAACACGAGCTGCACCAGGCCCAGATTGAGGCGGAAAGCCCCAAAGCTCCCGCCCAGCCGCAGGAGAAACGACAACCGGTGGCCAATGTGGACGTCTAAACGCCCCTGCGCTGCTTTATGAGCCTCTTCATCATCACACGGCGGGCTTGGATGCCCGCCGTTTTTTTTACCTTCACTGGCCTCGCGATGGCGGCAGGGCTGGAGAGCGTCGTGTTTTGCTCCTACAACGTGAAAAACTGGCTCACCATGGACCGCTTTGACCAGGTGACCAAAAAGATGCTCGCCTCGGCCCCCAAGCCCGAGGAGGAAAAGCAGCGCGTGGTGGAGATCCTCGCCGCTATCAAGCCGCACGTGCTCGGCCTCTGCGAAATCGGCACCGCGGAGGACTTGGCGGATCTGCAAGCCCGCCTCAAAAAGGCCGGCATCGACCTGCCGCACACCGAAATGGCCCATGGAGGCGATGATAAACGCCGTCTAGCCTTGCTATCCGCACTGCCCATTGTGGCGAGAAACTCGCAAACCAGCCTCACTTATCAGCTCAACGGCCAAACGCTCCCGTTCCAGCGCGGCATCCTCGATGCCACCGTGAAGATCACCAGCACGATGCAGGTGCGCTTCCTTGGCGTTCATCTCAAATCGAAGCGCGAGATCGAGGAGGCTGACCAGGGGCAGATGCGGAGGCACGAGGCACGCCTGCTGCGCAAGCACATGGATGCCATTTTTGCCGCAGATCCCAAAACCCGGCTGCTGGCCTACGGCGATTTCAATGAGCATCGCAACGAGCCGGCCATCGACACCCTCATGGGTGACCGCCAGAGCGACACAGGCATGCTCGATGTGCTTCTACGAGACAGGCAGGGTGAGGTGTGGACGCACTTCTGGGACTCCGCGGACATCTACTCGCGGCTCGACTACCTATTCGCCAGCCGCCTGCTGCGCCCGCATCTCGACTACCGCCGGAGCTTCATTTATTCATCCCGCGATTTCGGTAAGGCCAGCGATCACCGCCCGATCGTCACGACCATTCGGATCGAGCCTTTCGGGTCAAAAAAGCCGTGAGCTCTCATGGCTGATCGAAGGCTGTTCGTCCAGCGCAACATCATGCGGCCCCTTGTTCCATGCCCCCCGCCTTGCTGCCAGTGTCTTTGCCGCTCCCGGCCTGAACAGCTGCATCAACCGTGAGTTCAATTGGGCAGCTGGATGAGACTTTCAGTGACCACTGATGCGTCGTTAACACCTTCTTAACGCAGCGTCCCCCGCCCTTCACTGGCTCCAGCCGCTCCGCCAGGGAGCATGGACTGTCATGAAAGACCAAGACTCGCACGGCCTTCACAAGCTCTCCACCTCCACGCTCGTCCTCGCGGCGCTCGGCGTGGTGTTTGGAGACATCGGCACCTCGCCAATCTACACGCTGAAGGAGTGCTTCAGCCCGCACAGCCCGCATCACATCGACCCCACGCCTGCGCACATCCTCGGCGTCGTCTCGCTGGTGCTCTGGTCGCTCATCCTCCTCGTGTGCATCAAGTATCTCATCTTCATCCTGCGGGCCGATAATAAAGGTGAAGGCGGTGTGCTCTCTCTTATGGCGCTGGCTTCGCATGGCATGGGCGAAACCTCGAAACACCGCGTCGTGATCGTGCTGCTGGGTCTTTTTGGTGCCGCGTTGCTGTTTGGCGATGGCATCATCACGCCGGCGATCTCGGTTTTGAGTGCTGTGGAGGGTCTCAAGGACGGTGGCGTGCTGGGCGCGGCTCCAACGGACGCTTTGGCAGCCGAGGCGTGGAATCATCATATGCAGTGGCTCATTATGGGCATCACGCTCGTGATCCTCATCGTGCTGTTTTCGGTGCAGTTTCTCGGCACCGCCAAAATCGGGCGTTTTTTCGGCCCGATCACCGGTTTGTGGTTCGTCAGCCTAGGCGCACTCGGTGCCTCGCACCTCATCAGCGGGCCAGAAATCCTCGCCGCGTTCAATCCGTGGCATGGATGGCACTTTTTGACCACCGGTGGCCACGCGGCCTTCGTCATCCTCGGCAGCGTATTCCTGGCCGTGACCGGTGGTGAGGCCTTGTATGCCGACATGGGCCACTTCGGTGCCGGACCGATCCGCCGCGGATGGTTCATGCTCGTGCTTCCCGCTCTCGCGCTCAATTACCTAGGCCAAGGCGCTCTGTTGATGAAGCAGCCCGAACTGGCTCACGCGCCGTTTTTCCAAATGGCTCCAAGTTGGGCCACGCTGCCGCTCGTGCTGCTCGCCACCGCCGCTACTGTCATCGCGTCACAGGCGCTCATCACCGGCACCTACTCGCTCACGCTCAGCGCCGTGCAGCTCGGCTACCTACCGCGCATCAACATCCGCCACACCTCCGAGCACGCTCGCGGCCAGATCTACATCCCACTGGTGAATTGGGCGCTCATGCTCGCCTGCCTCGCGCTCGTTTTCGCCTTCCGCACCTCGTCGAATCTCGCCGCCGCGTATGGCGTGGCCGTCACGATGACCATGCTCATCACCACGATCCTCTTCTACTTTGCTGCGCGGCATCTGTGGAAGTGGAGCGTACTCAAAACGCTGCCGCTATGCCTCGTATTTGGTTTCATCGAGCTCGCCTTCCTCAGCGCCAACCTTGTGAAATTCTTCGATGGCGGCTGGTTCCCGCTCGCCGTCGGTGCCGTCATTTTTATCCTCATGACCACCTGGGCCACCGGTCGCAAGCTCGTGCGTGCCTCGATGGATCGCAGTGCCCTCTCGCAGGAGATGCTCATCGAAAGCCTCGCCTCCGGCAAAGTCGTCAAAGTGCCTGGCACGGCCATTTTTATGACCAGCACGCACGGTCGCACACCTGTGGCACTGCTGCACAGCCTGAAGCACTACCAGGCCATCCATCAGCGTGTCATCTTCATGACACTCACCACCGAGGACGAGCCCTGGGTGCCACCGAGCCGCCGAGTCGAGGTCGAAAAGCTCGGTAAAAACTTCTGGCGCATCACCGGCCGCTCCGGCTTCATGCAAACGCCGAACGTCCCGCGCCTGCTGCGCCAGTGCTCGAACCACGACCTCGAAGTCGATCCCGAAAAGTCCACCTTCTTCCTCGGCCGCGAAATCATCATCCCCAGCAAAGCCCCCGGCATGGCCCGCTGGCGCGAGCACCTCTTCTCCCTCGCCAGCAAACTCGCCCAGCAACCCGCGACCTATTTCCAGATTCCTGTGGGTAGGGTGATTGAGCTGGGGCAGCAGGTGGAGATTTAAACGTAGAACAGATTTTCACACCTTCTTAACGCCACCGAGCATCGTGTTCACTGGCGGCCTTGCGATTCAGAGGCAGGATGGTCTCATGAATGACCCTCCGCCACCTCCCAAAGCCCGCGAACCGGTGCCCGTGCATGTGGTCGGGCAGTTTAGCTGGGGATTGACGACTCTCTTTGTGCTGGCCTCGGTTTGCTGGGTGCTGCTACCCTACACGGGCTCCACTTTTTCCGCGATGGTGTTTCTGCTGGCCATCGTGCTGGCAGGCACGCGTTGGAATCGCGGGCCGGTGCTTGCGATGGGTGTGGTGAGCGCTTTGGCGTGGAATTTCATCTTCATCCCACCCCGGTTCACGTTTCACATCGAGAAGCCGGAGGACGCGGTGATGTTTTGCATGTTTTTCGTCGTGGCGCTGAGCATGGGCCATCTCATCACGCAGCTTCGCGAGCGGGAAGCAGCACTGAAAAAGAATCATCGCGAGCGGGAACAGCTTCAGGAGGCTAAACATCGCGCCGAGCTCGCGGCGGAGGCCGAGAGACTGCACCGCACGCTACTCGACAGCGTCTCGCACGAGCTGAAAACGCCGATCACGATCATTCGCACGGCGCTGGATGGTCTCGACACCTCCAATCCCTTCGCGGCGGAGATCGATACGGCCACGCGGCGGCTCCAACGCATCGTGGAGAACTTTTTGGAGATCACCCGCGTCGAATCGGATGCCGTGAAGCCCTCACCAGACTGGTGTGAGATCGGCGATGTGATCCATGCGGCCACCTCGCCGCTTCAGCGCGAGCTTTCCCCCCATCCGCTGCGCATCACCGGTGCCGAAAACCTGCCGCTGCTAAAGCTCGACAACAGGCTGCTCTCGCAAGCGCTCACCAACGTGCTACACAACGCCACGCAACATGCACAGCCGGGCAGTGAGATCGAGATTGGCGTGAATCTGAAGAGTGACGTTTTGGAGCTGCGCGTGCGCGATCACGGCCCCGGTCTGACGCAGGAGATGGAAGAGCGGGTGTTTGAGAAGTTCGCAAGGGCTTCCGGAGCGCCCGCAGGCGGCACGGGCCTCGGCCTGGCCATTTCTCGCGGCTTGATGCGGTCCATGAAAGGCGACATTCAGGCCCGCAAGCATCAGGAAGGCGGCGCGGAATTCGTTTTCAGCCTGCCGGTCAAAACACGCCACCCATGAGCAAAGCCCTCCTCATCGACGACGAGCAGCAGATGCGCCGCCTGCTGCGCATGCTGCTGGAGTCCCGCGGCTACGAGGTGTGCGAGGCGGATGAAGGCCAGCTCGGGCTGCAAGAGGCCGCGTTTCATCGCCCGGATGTTGTGTTGCTTGATCTCGGGCTACCGGGCATCGGGGGGCTAGATGTACTCAAACGTCTGCGCGAGTGGAGCGACGTGCCGGTGCTCGTTTTGAGCGTGCGTGACCACGAGGCTGTGAAGGTGCAGGCACTCGAGAACGGAGCCGATGACTATGTGACGAAGCCTTTCGGCAGCGCCGAGCTGCTGGCCAGGCTCGCGGTGATCCAGCGCCGGCGTGGACCGCGTCACACGCCCGAAATCATCGCCGGACCGCTCAAAGTCGATCTCCTACATCATGAGGCGCAAATCGGCGATGAAGCTCTCAAATTAACTCCAACCGAGTTCGCGCTGCTCAGCGTGCTCACCGAGCATACGGGTCGCATTGTGACCCAAAACCAGATTGTGAAGCAAGTCTGGCCCGGCCAGTCCAGCGACCCCAGCGAAGGCCTGCGCGTCCACATCAACCACCTCCGCAAAAAGCTCGGTGACCGCGGCATCCGCATCGTCAACGAACCGGGCATCGGCTACCGCCTGGAGACGTGACGAAAGGTTGCAGCCAAGCGAGGCAGAAAACGAAAACTCGTCGCGAATCAACCCCTCCAAACGGCAAGCAGACGAGCGTTGGGTCAATCACCTTATTTCCCCTTGTGCAAAACCGGGACGCTCCTAATTTCGCGCCCCTTTTACCCCTTCTGCATGCGTTTTCGCAATCTCACCCGTCGTCGCGAAATCGGCGCTAACTGCTATCTCCTCGAATCCGGGGACCAGCGCGTCGTTTTGGACTCCGGCATGCACCCGAAGCTCGCGGGATATGCTGCGACACCCGATTTTGGTCCCCTGCCCGAACATTCCGCCAACGCGATCTTCATCACGCACGCCCACCACGATCACATCGGCTCCCTGCCGGTGCTCCAGCGGCAACAGGAGGAGACACCGGTGCTCATGACCGAGGTCACCGGCGAGCTGAGCAACGCCATGCTGCACAACTCCGTCAACGTAATGACGAAGCAGCGCGAGGAGGAAAGCATTCACGAGTATCCTCTCTTCACCCACCGCGAGCTCGACGGCATCCGAAGAAACTGGATCTACCGCGACATCGAACGCCCTTTCACCGTACCGGACTCGGAGTGGGAGGCGACGCTGTTCGATGCGGGCCACATTCTCGGCTCCACGGGAGTTTTGATCCGCGAAGGATCGAGCACCCTCTTTTACACCGGCGACGTCAATTTTGAGCATCAGACCATCTGCCGCGCCGCGGACTTCCCGACGAGCGGGATCGATGTGCTGATCATGGAAAGCACCCGCGGCGATCATGCCCGCCCGGCAGGTCACAGCCGCAAGGGCGAGAAGGAACGCCTGGCCTCCGTCATTCGTGACACGCATGAGGCGGGCGGCGCCGTGCTCATTCCCGTCTTCGCGCTCGGCAAGACGCAGGAGGTCATGATGATGCTCCATGAGCTGCACGAGGAGGGCCTCGTGCCGGAGTGCCCCATCTTCATGGGCGGCCTCAGCACGAAGATCACCGTGCTTTACGATCACTACGCCTCCCGCAGCCGCCGCAGCTACCCCGGCTTCCGCATCTTGGAGGACATCCGGATGCTCACCCCGCGCAAACGCGGCCGCACGGAGCTCACCGCGAACGCCCGCTGCATCTACACGCTCTCCAGCGGCATGATGACCGAGCACACCGCGAGCAACCAGTTCGCCTGGAAGTTCCTCGACAACCCGCGCAACTCGATCTGCTTCGTCGGCTACACCGATCCTGAGTCGCCCGGCTACAAGATCCGCACCGCGAAGGAGGGCGACATGATCAAGCTCGCCCGCGATCTGCCAGCCGTGCCGCTGCGTTGCCGTGTGGAAAGCTTTGACCTCAGCGCCCACGCCACCCGCGAGCAGCTCGCTGACTACGCAGAGAAGGTGAAGCCAAAGAAACTGCTCCTCGTGCATGGCGAGGAGCCGGCGCAGAACTGGTTCATCAACCGCTTCCGCGACACGCTTCCCGAGACGGAGATCATCCGCCCCGACACGCACCAGCCGGTGGACCTTTGGTAAGCCCATGAAACTCATCGCCATCGTCGCCATGTCTGCGAACCGTGTCATTGGACGCGAGGGGACGCTGCCGTGGCATTATCCGGAGGATTTGAAGTTCTTCAAAAAGACCACGCTCGGCCATCCGGTGCTGATGGGGCGCACGACGTTTGATTCCATCGTGGCAGCTATCGGCAAACCTTTGCCGGGCCGGCAGAACATCGTGCTGAGCCGCACGATGGAGCCTCGCGAAGGCGTGACGATCCTGCGTGATGTCAGCGAGCTGCCAAACGTGTGCGCGGAGGATGCAACGGTGTTTGTGATCGGCGGAGCGCAGGTTTTTGCGGAGCTGCTGCCGCGTTGCGATGGCTTTTACCTCACGCACATCGCGAAGGACTTCGAGGGCGATGTGTTCCTGCCGCCGTTCGAGCATCTGTTCCGGCTAAAGGAGATCGTCGGCACTTCGGGCGAGCTGGAGTTTCGTTACTACGAGGCCGCTTCCGCTGCATGACGACACGGGCGGAGGCCGTTGATAGCGGCCACCATGCTCCGCTCGCTGTCTTTTCTCGTCGTTTTCGCCCTCAGTCAGGCCCTGGCGCTCGATGCCGCCAAGCTGACCGCCATTCATCTCGCCATGGAGGAGGCCGTGAAGGCCAAACAGGCCGCTGGTATCGTCACGCTGGTGATGGAGAAGGGTAAAATCGTCCACCACGATGCCGCAGGCATGGCCGACATCGCCAAAGGCCGCCCGATGGAAAAGGACGCGCTGTTCTGGATCGCCTCGATGACGAAGTCGGTGAACGGCGCGGCCATTCTCTGCCTCGTGGATGATGGCAAGCTCTCGCTTGATGAGCCGGCCTCCAGGTGGCTGCCAGAACTCGCCAAGGTGACTGTCGAAGGCGGGGCCAAGCCGGAGAAGCCCATCACGCTGCGCATGCTGCTCTCGCACACCGCCGGCATTGCCTTCCCCCCCCGCAAACCAACTGATGGCGCCATCTCGCTAAAGTCCTATGTCGCGTCGCTCATCAAGACACCGCTCGCCTTCCAGCCGGGCAGTGCCTACGAGTATGGGTTCGGCCCCACGGTGGCCGGGCGCATCCTCGAAATCGTCAGCGGCATGAAGTATGAGGATTTTCTCCGCACGCGGTTGTTTGAGCCACTGGGCATGAAGGACACCACCTTCCATCCCGATGATGCGCACCGCGCCCGCATCGCCCGCACTTACAAGATGGATGAGGACACGCACGAGCTTGTGCCGGGCCACAATCCCTTTGTCACCAGCGATGCCAGCGTGCAGCACATGCCGGAGCCTGCGGGTGGTCTTTTCTCCACGGCGGCGGACATGGGGCGCTTTTACTCCATGGTCGCGAATGGCGGCGAACTCGACGGCAAACGCATCCTCAGCGAAAATGCCGTCAAAGAGATGCTCACGCCCGTCACGGCCGGTGGGAAGCAGCTCAATTACTCCTGCGGCTGGATGCACAACACCGAAACGCAGCGCGTGTGCTCGGCGATGCCCGTCGGCAGCCACGGACATGGTGGTGCCTTTGCCACCAACGGCTGGATTGATCCCGCCTCAGGTATCGTGACCGTCTTCATGGTGCAAAACGTCCTTGTCCCCGATGGCAGCAAGCCGCGTGATGCCTTTCAGAAGCTCGTCATGGAAGCCGCGGGGATCACCGTGAAGGCACCGGTGGCCGCGAAGAAGAAGTAGCTGGTGAACGGTAGGCAGTGGGCAGTTGGCGGTGAAGACAGACCCCAGCTCACCGTCCACCGCTCACCGGCTCACAGCAGCTCCATCTGCGACTCCACCGCGCCGACGAGCTGAAAAACAGCCCTCGGCCGCGTGCGGGCGACTTCGAGTGTCGGAGTGGGCTTGCGACGTTCGGCGCAAACGACACGGGTGTCCTTGGCTCCGGCGGCATCGAGGGCGGTGCGGATACGTTTGGAGGCAAGATCAGGATCGTTGCAGTCATCGCTCAGATGGCCGAGGACGACGTTGCTGAGGCCAGGATGGGCGATTTCGCTGATCAGCTCGGCAGCTTGATCATTCGAGAGATGGCCATGACGCGAGGAGATTCGCTGTTTGGTGGCCCACGGGCGTTTGGTGTCGGCGTCGAGGAGTTGCGTGTCGTAGTTGGCCTCCACAAACAGCGTGTCGGAGCCGCGGAGGCGGTCTTTGATCAAATTGGTGACGAAGCCCACATCGCTCAAGATACCAAGGCGAGCGCTTTCGTTGGCCAGCACATAGCCCACGGGGTCCACGGCATCGTGCGGCACGGGAAAGCTCTCGATGCGCAGATCGCGGTAGTCGAAGGCGCTGCCTGTCTGCATCAATCGCCACGCGGGCGGCGTGCGGAAGGTGAGGCTGCCGAGCAGATGCTCCTGCGTGAGGCCAGTGCAGAACAGCGGCAGCGCCCGTCCGCGACTGAGCACCTCCAGGCCGCCAGTGTGGTCCTGATGCTCGTGCGTGAGCAGGATGCCATCGAGATCATCAAGCGTGAGGCCGATGCTTTCCAGCCGCAGCACGATCTGCTTCGCGCTCAGGCCCGCGTCCACCAGCAGCGTGGTGCTGCCAGTGGTGATCACGGCGCAGTTTCCCGAACTGCCGCTGCCCAAAACGGTGAGATGCATGGCGTGGGATAAGATGAAGCGCCGACGAGGTCAAGCACCCGGCTCTGATTATGCCAGCACGCGCTTCACCTCGTCCTCACGGTAGCCAAAACCATTCCCGCGCAGCGTGCTGAGATCGACGATGCCTTCGCGGCGGCGGTAGAGGCCGGGGTGGATGGCTTCTTCGGGGAGGGAGGCATCGGGGTAGAACTGCATCGCATTGCACTCGACGCCTTGGATCGTGCCAGCGTGCGCGGCGAGGCGCACATGCGGAATCATGGCAAGCATGGGATTGGTGAGGTCCTGCACCATGAGTGGCATGCCGTGGGCTTTGGCCCAGCAGAGGCTCAACAGAGCACCGGTCTGGGTTTTGCAGGTTTTTAAGGCCACACCGCTCCAGCCGAGTCGGCGGCCAAGGCGCACGAATTCCCAGTCGTGGGCGCTTTCATCGAGGAAGAGCGGTTTGCGGGCGGAAACGCTGCGCACGTCGATTTGATTGGCTTCGAGGTCGTAGGGGAAGGGTTGCTCGACATACAAAGTGCGGGCGTAGATCTCCGGTTCATCGCGGAGGAGCTTGTCCATGATCGCGTTGACGTAGGCGGGCTCTTTGACGGTACAGTTGAAGTCAGCGCTGAGCCAGCGGACGCCATTCGCAAAGCCGATGCGACCGACGCGAACCATGCGCTCGTAATCCCACGCGGCATCGGTGCCGCGGAGCTTTACTTTGAGGCATTTCAATCCATCGCGCTGAATCCAATCGGCGAGCAGCACGGGATGCGCGTCCTTCGGTTCGCTGCCGGTCAAGTCGGCGGCTTCGAGCGCATCGACACCGCCGACGAGATGCCATACGGGCAGTTGTTTCGGCGCATCCATGACGAGGAAGTCCTGCGGATACCTGCCACGGAAATCGAGGCCGCTGCCTTCCTCCGGCGTGATGAAGGCGGCGAGATCGCGGCTCATGAACTCGGCGCTGTAGCAGGTGTAGATGTCGCGTTCATGCAGGCGGCCAAAGGCATCGTGGATGGCGATGTCAAAGGCGCTGAAGGCCACGAGCGAACCAAGGTAAGGCATCGGATCACCTCCAGCGACGGTATTGGCCTCCTGCGTGGCAGTGGCGAGCTCGCCGTGGATGAAATCCTGGCCGATCTCCATCGGATGACCGCGCAGACCGCAGCCGACGATTCTTTTCGCCAGCAGCTCGGAGAAGCTCTTCATGCGCTCCGTGCGCACGGCGACGCTAAGCGTGCTCGGCCACACCCACGAGACGCTGAGCGGTGTCTCGCCCCAGCCGATGGCTTCACGGCCTTTGTCATCCCGCACGGTGACCTTCACGCGGAGGCAGACGACGTTCGTGACGGTCTCCGGGCCGAATTTGAGCGGCACCCGCATGGTGACGGGCAGGAAAAAGACTTCGGCGGCGGAGACTTGGATGTCGGTGGGTTTGCTCATAAGATGGGGACTCGACGGATGCCTCCGTCCATGAAGCCATTCGCGGCCTGCAGCAGGTTCCTTTCGCAAAAGCAAGGTCAGGCGAGCTTGGCCGCTTCCTTCTCGATCAGCGTGGCGATCTTTTCCGCGCAGTCTTTCACGGACTGCTTTTGGGCGGCCTGCTTCATTTTGGCGGCCTTTTTCGGGTCGAGCAGGATGTCGCGAATGGCATCGGTGAGCGTGTCGGCATTCACCGTGGATTCAGGCATCATCCTGGCAGCACCCGCCTGGTCGAAGATCTCGGCATTGCGTGTCTGGTGGTCCTCGGCGGCATGGGGATAGGGCACGAGAATGCTTGGCACGCCAAAATAGGCCAGTTCGGTCATGCTGGAGGCGCCACTGCGGGCGATGGCGAGATCGGCGACTCGATACGCGAGGTCCATGCGATGGCAGAAGGCGGCGACGTGCTGCTTGAGCAAAGGATGCTTGGCGTAGATGTCACGCACCTCTTCATAGTCGGTGGGCCCGGCGATGTGCAGAACCTGGATGCCCATTCTCTCAAACTGCTCCAGCGCCATGCCGACGGCGCGGTTGATGCCGCGGGCTCCCTGGCTGCCGCCCATGATCAACAAGGTTCGCTTGTCCTTATCCAGCTTGAAGAAGGCATGCGGATCATCGCTGTTTTTCTCCCGCATGCCGGCCCGTATGGGCGTGCCGACGACACGCACGTCGGAATGCTTGGGGAAGAGCGGTTTGCAGGCCTCCAGGCCACACAGGACGATGTCGGAGTAGCGGGCGTTGAGCTTGTTGGCCTTGCCGGGGATGGCGTTGCTCTCATGAATGAGCGTGCGGCACTTTTCTTTTCGTCCCGCGTAAAGCGGCGCGAAGGAGGTGAAGCCTCCCATGCCGAGCACCACGCTGACTTTGTGATTCTGGATGATCTGCCGGCAGCGCTTCGTGCCCTGCCACAGGCCTTTGAGGAAGCCGACCATCTTGGGCGACCAGGGTTTGGGCATGGCGAGAAAGGGCATTTTCTCAAACCGCAGCTCCTTGTGACCGCTGGCGGCGAGGGAGTCGATCTTCTTTTCGCTGATGAGCAGGGTCACATCGTGCCCGCGCTTGGCGAGCACCTCGCCGACGGCGATGCCGGGAAACAGATGCCCTCCCGTGCCACCGCACGCGATGAGGACGTGAATGTTGGATTTTTTAGCTTTCAAGGTTAGGTGGGTGATCTCGCGTTTACGAAGCCTCATGGCGCCGTCGAGCGGCAAAATCACCAATTTGCCGTGCGGGGTTTTCGCTGGCGTCACCGTCCGGCGCCATCCCCCTGGCCATTTCTGGCGCTGCGGGCCATGCCGTGCGGGCTAGTCAGTGCCTTCATAGGGGACGGCGCGGGGGATCTGGTTCAGACGGGGGCTACTCAACTCCAAGGCCTCCTCATAGAGATTGGAGCGCCCCTGCTCAATGCGGTTGGGACCGTCGAGGCTGTCCGTAGCCTTCATGATGTGGGGCTGCAGGAAGATGAGCAATTCCTCGCGCGTGCTCTCTTTCTGGGTGACCCCGAAGAGGTGCTTGATGATGGGGATGCGGCGCAGGAAAATGCCGCCACGGGCGCTGTCATTGACCCGCTCGGTGATGAGACCGCCGAGCACCACCGCCGCGCCGTCCTTCACGGCGACCTCGGTGACGAGCTCCTGCGTGCCGATGGTGGGGACCGTGTTGCCGGAGATGGTCTGGGTGCCGACGATGTTGTCATTGATCTGGGCGATCTTGAGTGTGACCTCGTCCTCGGAATTGATCAACGGGATGACCTCAAGCTTCAGGAGCACATCGCGGTATTCGACGCTGACACTGTTGCTGGCGACACCGCCTGAGAAGGCACCGTTGCTGAGGATCTGAGCCGGAACGGCGATCTTTTGGCCGCTCTGAATGACCGCCTTGGAGGCGTTCTTGGCGTAGACGCTGGGCGTGGCGAGAACCTTGAAATTACGGTTGCCATCCACCATCTTGATGTAGTTGCTCAACGAGCCGACCTGGCCGTAGAAATTCAGCTTGTTGTGGGCGAAATCCCGAAAGTTGGCAGGGAACTGAATGACATTGGTGGTGGCTGCCGCTCCGCCCGCCGCCGCCGTGGCCGCATCCCGGATGCTGAAATCATCCAGCAGACGAAGAAAGTCGAAGCCGTAGCTGTACTCGTTACCAAGGTTGAGCTGGCCGATGATGGCAGAAATGTAGATCTGCTGCGGCCGGGTGTCCATTTCCATGAGCAACTGCTCGATGCGCTGGATGTGCTCGGGCGAGCCGGAGACGATGAGGCTGTTTGACTGAGGATCAGCGATGAGGAGGGTCTTGCCAACGATGACGGATTCAGGTGCGCCGACGATGTCGGGGTCATCCAGCAGGCTGCGATTGGGGTTGGGATTACCGCTCCCCAGGCCCATGCCGAAGCCGCCGCCCATGCCGCCCGCACCATTGTTGGTGTCGCTGAAATTGTTACCGGCACTGCTGCGGGAAGTGACGTTGTTGCTGCCATCACGCGAGACACTTTGATTACTCCGTCCACCACGACGTCCCCCACCGCCGTAGCTCCCCCCCCCGCTTTCACTTTGAATGTCGGTGTCGCGGGCGAGCGTGTCGCGGGCGGAGGCGAGGAAGTCACGCACATCCAGATGGCTGAGGCGGAATTTGCGGAAGGTGTCTCCATCGTCCTGCTTGTCGAGCTTCTCCACAAGCCCGCGGATGTAGGCGATGTCCACCGGACGGGCAAACACGATGAGCTCGTTGGTGCGGCGGTAAGGAATGACCTTCGGCCTGCCGGAGCTGCGATTGGTTGCGCCCGTGCTGGCGGCCGCGTTGATGGGCTTGGCGGCCGCCACCGGGATGCCCGGGCGTGTTCCTGCGGGGACTGTGGGAGCGGAGGACATAACCGGCAAGGGTTGGGAGGCAACGCCCCCTTCATCGTCTTTTTCGAAGATCTCATTGATGATGTCCGCCACAATCTCTACATCCGCCCGCTGCAGCTTGATGGTCTCGTTCGCCGTCTGCAAGGGCGGCACATCGATGATCTGGGCGATGCGGCAAATGCTGCGTATGGTGGAGCTGTTCTCCGTGATGAGCAGCGCTGTGTCGTCCGCCACGGGCATCATGGCACCGTAGGTGTGCGGCTTGATCACTTCGGTGAAAGCCTTGGAAGCGTCCGTCGCAGTCACATACTGGAGCGGCAGCACAAAGTGGCAAATCTCCTCGGTCAGGGGTAGTTCGTTGAGTGAATTGTAGACTGGCAGGCCAGAGGAAGGCACATTCGCGTTCGCCGCATGGTTGATGAGCTTCGAGGTGGTGGCGTCCACGTGGATGAAAGCGTAGCCGTTGAGCAGCAGCGTGGATTCGATGTAGGCGATGGCGTCCCGGCGGGTCAGCAGGTGGGGGGAGACGATGCGCAGCGGATTGCCTGCAAGGTTCGAGTCCAGGATCAGTTTTCGACCGGTCAACTCCTGATAAAACGGGATGATGGCCTGGATGGGAGCACTAGGAAAATTGACCTTGACTGAGGCTGGCTCCCCGCCGGCTTGATAGGCCGGGGTGCCCGCGCTGTGCTGCTGCGCCACAGCCGGCTGGGGCTGGGAGGCCTCAACCGCCGAGGCCTGCCCCCTGGTATCCCGGATGCAGAGGAGAAGAACCATGAGGGCAAAGGCGAAGCGCAGACGGGCGACAAGGCTAGATGGAACATTGGTCATAATTTTATTAGATATGGAAATTATTCACCCCAAAAACAGAGAAGACAACGATTTTGATTCATTATTATTAAATTTCAACTGTTTCGCCTAGATGGGCGCCTCACTTCGCCTCCCCGAGCGCCGGTGCAAGCAGGCAGCTGCTGCTACCAAATCGCATTGGACAAACTGGCCTTCGCCCTGTAAAACCGCGTCCGTGTCCGGTGCCAAGGGGGATATAGCTCAGTTGGTAGAGCGTCTCGTTCGCAATGAGAAGGTCAGGGGTTCGAATCCCCTTATCTCCACCATCGGAAATAGAGGCGATTTTAGGTAACGAGATGGTCGAGTTTGTGCTTTGAAAAAACTGCCCATGAAACACCTCGTACGATTCTTTTTGCTGGCTCTCCTCCCGGCATGCGTCCCCCTCACCCAACCAGCCTCCACCAGCTCCCTGCACCTTGCCCAGGAGGAAAAGCGGGATAGCAAGGGGGCCCGGGTCGTTTTCCCCGCCGGTAACTACACCCCAGAGGTCGCCTCCGAGCGCGGCACCTTCTATCTAGCTCCCGGCCCGATGCGCACAGAAGGCGTGCTCCTTGGTGGCGGCTACCGCGGCGGCATCTTTGTGGCTCGTGACGGACGCCACGCGGCTTGGTTTGGCGATGCCCGCGACGACGCAGACGAGAGGGCAGGAACCTTGCTGGGAGCCATCGGTGCCAGTGCGCCCAAGCTCTGGGTGATTAATCCCCGGCTTCCGCTAACAACTGTCCCGACCCGCTGAGGCCCGCCTCCAGCCTTCAACCAACCACCAACCATGAAATCCAGCCTTTTGTGCCTCCTGGCGGGCATCTTCCTCAGCTCATGCTCGTCCAAATCTCTCATTCTCTCCCCCGAGCCGGGCACTCCAGGCATTGTTTTGCCTAGTGAGCAGGTCGCCGAGCACAAATGGGGCAAGGTCACCTTCCCTGCAGGTCTTTACCTGCCCGAAGCACGATCTGAGAAGGG
>JBJONJ010000612.1:0-4356 GCA_046051905.1 Verrucomicrobiota bacterium | reverse complement strand
AGCGCGGTGAAAAAGCCATTGCCATCCGGGCCAAGCAGCGGGCGGAAGTGAAAAAGGAGATGGAGTCCTTCCTCGAACGCTGGGCCAGCACGGGCCGCTTGCCAATGGATGAGGAGCTGCGATGGCTGATCGAGAGCCTGCGGAAGGAGTTGAAGCTCGATCAGCCAAAGGTGGACGAGCTTTTCACCGCGGCGAAGAAGCTCGTGGATGAGCACGTGGCCTACGAGCGGGCTGCGGGCCTCGATTTGCTCTCGTCGCTGCCTGAGGAGCAGCGCCTCGTGGCGATGGGCCAGGGCAACAGCTTTGCCACGCGCTTCGTGCGGCCGAAGAGTGCCGAGCTCGAAAAGAGGTGGGCGGAGGTCATCACGGGCCTCGTCGGTGCCGAATTAGTGAAACAGTGGCAGCTTCTCGTGGCCGAGCAAAAGACGAAGGAGGAGGCGGAGCTCGTCGATTCGCTCAAACCGAGCGAACAGCAGGCCCAGGCGCAGATGGAGGAGCTCATCGGACGCGAGGTGGACAGCCTCGTGAGCGGTTTGAACCTCGATGACGAGCGCAAGAAGCAGCTGGAAGCACTCGGCAAGCAAGCGGTGACGGCCACGCTCGAAGCTTCCAAGAAGCAGTGGATCAAAACCATCCAAGGCTGGTCCATCGCCGACCGCAAGATGAGGCGGAACGATTACTTCGGCGTGAATGATGACGACCACCCGCCGAAGCAAAAGGTGTGGGCCGAAGGCTTGAAGAAGCTTTTCAGCTCCGACGAGCTCCAACGCGTGCAAGACGGCGCCGCGCAGCGAAAGGCCCGCATGACCGGCGCCCTCGCCGCGGCTGCTTTGGCGGAGATGGACAAGACGCTGGCCTTCAGCGTGAAACAACGCACCGAGCTGGAGCCGCTGCTGCGCCCGCTGATGGAGCCCATGCTGCGGGACGACAACCAGGAGTACTGGAGCTACCAGGCCTACCAGCTCTTCAATTCGGCATCGAAAGTCGATGAGAAGAAGCTCGCCACGATCCTCGACGAGGCGCAGTTGAAGCAATGGAAGGGTTTGGTGAGCACGTCGCCAAACTACAGCCGCAGCGGCGGAGTCACGGTGACCTCTGGTGAGATTGATCCCGAGCAGGAGAAGCCCGACATTGAGGTTGAAATCTCGCGCCACCTTCACCAGCTCGGCGTGAACGAGCGAAAGCGCCTGTTGGAGCTGATGCTGGCCCAGGTGGGAGATGCGAAACGCGTGCTGGGCCTGCCGGAGGAGAAAGTAAAACGCCTCACCACCGCCGCGAAGGGATCGGTCGAGGCCGCGATGGAGGAATGGCGCACGCAGGTCGAGAGCTGGGTGCGGAACTCCGTCGAACGTGCCACGCCCGGCACCGTGAAGGCCACCCTCGCAAACCTGGCCCGCTCCAGTTACAACGTGCAGGGCAAGGGCCCGCAGACGCAGGCCATCTGGCGCGACACCGTCACCGCGCTGCTTTCCGAGAGCGAGCAGGCCGCGTGGAGGAAGGTCCTCGATGCCCGCAAAGACTACCGCACCTCCGCGATGGCCACGATGAGCGTGAACGAGCTCGACCGCCGCCGCCGTCTCACGCCGGAGCAGGTCAAAAAGGTGCATCAACTCATCGCCACCGTGCTCGATGACTACCTGCCGGACATCGAGCGCTACATGAACCACACCTGGCACCTGCAATACTACTACGCGCTGCTGCCGCTCGCCGGCGTGAATGAGGCCGATTTGAAATCCGCCCTCACCGAACGCCAATGGAAGCTCGTGCAGGAACGTGACCTCTCCGATGCCGAGCAATACTGGGAAGGCATCGAGAGCTTTCACAAGCAACGGGTGCAGCAGAAGCAGGAGGATGACGCGGTGATTTTTGACGAATGAAGACGAACCTTGGCAGGAATGACGAATGGCGAATGACGAATGACGAGTGCCGCAGAGTTTGTCATTCGGGCTTTGTCCTTCTTTCGGCCTTCGTCATTCTGATTTCGTCATTCGCCGCGAATGCGGCTGATCTTCGTTTCGGCGGCGCGATCCCGCATGAGGTCGAGACGATTTATGAGCGCGGGCTCACATGGCTGGCGGCAAGGCAGAATGACGAGGGGAGCTGGCAGGGCGGGAATGACGGACCGGGCGTGAACGGCATCTGCGTGATGGCTTTTCTCGCCAGCGGCGAGGACCCGAACTTCGGGAAGTACGCGCGGAACGTGCGCCGCGGCGTGCGGGCCATTTTGAAGTCGCAGCAGGAGTCCGGTTATTTCCCGCCCAGCATGTATCACCATGGTTTCGCCATGCTAGCGCTCTCGGAGGCCTATGGCGCGGTGGATGAAGCGCTGCTGTGGGAAGGTGAAAAGCCCGTGCGCACCATCTCGCAAGCGCTCGACCTCGCGATCCGGCTCAGCGGCACTTCGCAGAAGAACAATCGCTGGGGTGGCTGGCGCTATTCGCCGGAGGCTCGCGATGCGGATACCTCCGTCACCGGCGCGATGCTCATGGGCCTGCTCGCCGCACGAAATGCGGGCATGGAAGTAAGTGACGAGGCGCTGGAGGCCGCGCTCGAATACATGCGCCGCAGCACGAGCAAGGACGGCAGCGTGGCCTACAGCGGCGGCTTCGGTGGCATGGGGGAGTCGATGAACCGCAGCGCCATCGCCACGCTCGTGGCCGCCGTTGGGAAAAAGAAGGAGACGCCCGAATACAAGGCCACACTCGAGCACATCAACACGCGTCTGGAGCACCAGGAGGGGCATTACAAAGAGTACTTCCGCTACTACATGGCCCAGGCGCTCTTCCAGGGAGACTACGAGTCCTGGCAAAAGTGGAACACCGCCACCGTCCGCAGCCTCAGCGAGACGCAAGGCGAGGACGGCAGCTTTGGTGACGCTTACCAGACCGGCATGTCACTGCTCGCCGTGGCTCTGAACTACCGCTTTTTGCCGATTTACGAACGCTAACCCATTGTTTGATGAAACGCCGACTTCGCCTCCTCACTGTTGTTTTGCCGCTCCTGCTGCTTGTGGGGGTGATTGGATGGGAGGTGTCTCGGGAGCGAAAAGGGACGGAAGTGACCGGATTGACCCGAGTGACGGCTTTGAGCGAAAAACAGGCTCCGGCGGTGGTGGATGATATGAAGACTGAGGAGGCGTTTCGGGCTTGGTGGGGGCGTTTTCAAACGGTGGAGGCGGAGAAGCGTTCAGCGATGCTGCCGGAAGGGCGTGCGGTGCTGGCGCAGCGTCGGGGAAGGATGGCGCGGTTGATTCGGGAGGACCCGGAGCAGGCCTTGAAGGAGGCGCTGAAGTTGCACGAGTATGAAAGGATGCCGCAGGAGCTTCGCGGGATGGTGGAGAAGCCGTTCAGCGCTGCGGCGGAGTATGAGTATTATCCGGTGTGCGGCGCTCCGGCGGGAATGGCGGACCACATTGCCGCGCTCAATCTGGAGGACGGCCGCTTTGAAGCCTTCACGTTCGGCCGCCGGGCAGGGATGATGGGCAAGAAATCGATCCCCGTGCAAGGCATCACGCTGGATGGCGCGGCGGCGATGCATGACATGGCCTTGAGAAGGCTCGACGCGGCAGAGGTCGCCACGGCGCAGCGGCTTTTCCCGATGGGGCAGAAGGATGCCGCGAAGAGTTTTCTCACGGGTGAAGCTATCGCGGTGGCTCCGGTGGTGGCGCTGGGAGGCGGTCGCCTGTATCACTTCGCGAATGAGGCGGAGCTCACGCAGCTCAATCAGGCTCTTGCGAAGCTCGACGAGCTGCCGGGGCCGAATGCGGGCTCGGATGTGCTGTATCAAGCGATGGCCGCCGATGGCAGCAGCGGCGGTTTTGACCTTTCGGGTGCTCAAGCTGCCGAGCAGATGCAGGCGGATGCGTGGACGGAGAATCCAAAGAACGTCTTTTTGATCTGGGCGGACTTCGGCGACCTCACAGGCCTCTCTTATTCGCCGGCCACGACAGCGGCGGTGATGAACGGCGCGGTGTCCGATCAGATCCGCGCCATGTCCTACGGCAAGACGTGGATCATCGCGGGCGTGAGCCAGAACCTTTACCGCATGCCGCAGACCTCCGCCTACTATGTGAATGGCGGTGCCAGCCGGAACAGCGAACTGCTGCGCGATGCGCGAAACACCTTCCGCAACCTCCGCAGCGGCGGTGATGCCGCGATCAACATCGGCCCGGTGAGCAACAACACGAATGGCGATGGCGGCGGCCTCGGCTCTTACGACATCGTAGGCGTGCTGTTTGGCAGCATGGGCATGATCAGCGGTGGCGTGACTTATGCGGGTCTCGCGGGCGGTGGCAACCTGTGGATGCAGGGCAGCATCAGCGACGGTGTTTTCACGCATGAGTTCGGGCATAACTAC
>JBJONJ010000611.1:0-4027 GCA_046051905.1 Verrucomicrobiota bacterium | reverse complement strand
TTATCGCGAAGTTCTTCAAAGAGATCCGTGAGCCACGCGATGAAGGATAGTTCGAGTTGGTAAACATCGAGCTTTTCGTGGTCGAAGAGGGCGGCGGGCATTGCGGAGCGAATGGTTCGAGGATGGGGAAGGAAGCGGGGTGGTTGTTCGGAGCTTGGGGTAGAGTGGGGCGATTTGATCGAGCACGAGTTCGAGTAGGAGAACGAGAACGAGGACGATCGAAAGCGGCTACGCCTTCGCCAGCTCTTCGACCAACCTCTTCGCCACATCACGACTCGTCACACCATCACTCTCCGCCGTGAACGTCGTCATCACACGATGCCTCAACACCGGCTCAGCCACTTCCATCACATCCTCCAGTCTTACCATGTAGCTGCCATTCAGCGCAGCTCTCGCTTTGGCACCGAGGATCAAATACTGAACGGCACGAGGACCAGCTCCCCAACTCACTAGAGGCTTCAGCCACGCGGGAGCCTCACTGCTCGCCGGACGGGATTTCCTCGCGAGATCGACGGCGAATTCATAGATGTGATCCGGCACCGGCACGCGACGGACGAGATCTTGAAACGCCAGAACCTTCGCGCCATCCATGATGTGCTCGAGTTGGGGTAGGCGCTGGCCGGTGGTGCTTTTGGCGATGGCGATCTCCTCATCGCGACTCGGATAATCGACGCCGATCATGAACATGAAACGGTCGAGCTGGGCCTCTGGGAGCGGGTAGGTGCCTTCTTGCTCGATGGGGTTCTGCGTGGCGAGCACGAAAAACGGCGAATCCAAGGTGTAGGTGCGTCCGGCGACGGTGACTTTGTGCTCCTGCATGGCCTCAAGCATGGCTGCCTGCGTTTTGGCGGGGGCACGGTTGATTTCGTCGGCGAGGACGATGTTCGCGAAGACGGGGCCTTTGGCGAATTCGAAGGCTCGTTTACCTCCAGGAAGTTCCTGCAAAATATCGGTGCCGGTGATGTCCATGGGCATCAAATCGGGCGTGAACTGGATGCGGCTGAAGCTCAGGCTCATTGTTTCCGCCAGTTTGGAGATGAGCATCGTCTTGGCGAGACCGGGAACGCCCATGAGCAGGGCGTGACCACGGGCAAACAGACAGATGGCGAGCTGCTCGACGACTTTGTCCTGGCCGACGATGATCTTTTTGAGCTCGGTGCTGAGTTTCAAATAGACCCGGCGAAGCTCATCAATGGCGGCGACGTCGTCGGAGAGCAGGGAGGGGGATGACATGACGGTAAGGCACCAGAAAATCGCCTCTCTGGCAAGTGTGCCGTGAGAAATTCGCAGATGACGCGCGCCTTATGGCGGCCATGATCCGCGGCGAATGATGAACGAGTATCTGACAGCAGCTTTTTGGTGTGGCGCTGACACGCATGTGGCGCGTGCTCCTGGCGGGCTGGATGACGGTCTGGCAGCGTGGATCGAGCTGAAGCTCGGCAAACAAGGCTGGTGCTTGTTTCAAACCAGCGGGACGGAGGGCTCGCGCAAGTGGGTGGGGCTCACCAAGGCGGCTCTACAAGTTTCCGCGAGAGCCGTGAATGGTCATTTCTCGGTCACGACGGCCGACCGATGGCTGCTGGCGCTGCCCACATGGCATGTGGGTGGTTTTGGCATCCTGGCGCGGGCGTTTGCGGCGGATGTGCCGGTGGAGGTGCTGGGCGGGAAGTGGGATGCCAGAGCGTTTGCCAAAAAGGCGGCGGAGACGGGCGTGACTCTTACTTCGCTGGTGCCGACGCAGGTCTTTGATCTGGCTTCGGCAGGCATCGCGGCACCGAGAAGCCTTCGCGTGGTGCTGGTGGGCGGCGGAGCCTTGAGCGACCCTGTGCGTCAGGCGGCGCTGAATCTTGGCTGGCCGGTTCGGACGACTTATGGCATGACGGAGACGGCCTCTCAAGTGGCCTCCGAGGCTGCGGAAGGTGGTGCAATGGAAGTTTTGCCGATTTGGCAGCCGCTGACGGATGCCGAGGGCGTGCTGACGATTCGTGGCGCGGCCCTGGCCAAGGGGTATGCCATTCAAGAAAGAACTGGCTGGCGCTGGGAGGGCATCGATCCGCTCCGAGGATTGCGCACGCGGGATCGCGTTAGCTTGGTGAGTGAAGGCGGGAAATGCCTGTTGCGTTTCACCGGTCGCGAATCCGGCATCGTCAAGATTCTGGGCGAGCTGGTGGCACTGGGGCCGATTCAGTCGCGATTGGATGCACTGCGGCTCGAACTTCGCCTGACCGAGGGGGATGCGGCGGTCTGCGATGTGCCAGATGAGCGGGCCGGGGCACGGCTGGTCCTGGCGGTCGGGGGACTGGAGGCTGGAACGGCAGCCGCACTGCGAGAGGCGTTGAATCGCGATTTGCGAAATTTCGAACAAATCCAGCAGATGCTGAGTATGCCGAATATCCCTCGCAGCGAACTGGGCAAAGTGCTGCAGGAGGAACTGAGGTGCCGCCTTGTCGAGGCAGGGGCGTGATTATTTCTTCGCGCCTTCCGAGCCTGGCAGGGGAGTGATCGTGGGGCGGTCCTTCATCTCAGGGGAGATGAGCCAGCCTTTCGGATTCTTCGGATTCGGAACGAAAGAGATAAGGAAAAGTTCCTCGATCTTGTCCGTGAGCGTTTCCTGGGAGGTGCGGACGACGATGTGAACATAGCCCTTGCCCTTTTCGGCGGCAGCGGAGAGCACTTCGATCTTGAGGGTTTCTTTTTTACGCTTCGTGGTCTCAGGGGCGATCTTGAGCTTCTCATGCCAGGCATTGCGGTCGGCCACATAAAATTCCTGCGGACTCATTTTTTCGAGTTCCTTATAGTCCTTGGCTTTGTAGCCTTGGAGCATCGCGGCCTCATCCGTCATGGTGGGAGCGGACTTGATGATGCTCACGGTCTCACGCTGGCGGCGCTCGAGGGAATCCGTGACGATCATGTCCGCAGCGGTCTTCCAGTCCTGTTCGACGACGGCCGTGAGGTATTTTTTCACCAGACCGGCGCACTCATGATCGAGGGGGAGAACTTCCGCACGGAGAGGGGTGACGATAGCGAGAAGGCTGGCAAAGAGGGCTAGGAACGGGCGCATGAGTGGGAGCGGTAAGGGTGTTTCTAATCCGAAGCGGGAAGGGCGTCAAATGACGAATCGAATCGCCAGGAATGAGGAAGCACCGGGAAATGCCCGCGCCGATGTTGTGATTTAGCATTTGCGAATGAACAAGAGCCTCGTAGCCATCGACAAAGAGCGGGCTGCCCACCCTCAGCCATCTCACCCAAACTCCTCAAATCATGAAAAGGAAACTTCTCCTCGTATTCACCTCGGTCACTCTCATGTCCTGCGCGGCCAGTCCTGGCACCCAGCAGGGTGCGGTCGTCGGTGGCCTCCTCGGTGCCGCTGCGGGCGGCATCATCGGCAATCAAAGCGGTCGCGGCCTTGAAGGCGCGGCCATCGGTGCGGCGGCTGGCGCGGCAGGCGGTGCCATGATCGGCAACTCGCGTGATCAGCGCAATGCTCAGCAAGGCGGCTACTACGATCAGCGCACCCAGCAAAGCGGCTACTATGACCGAAACGGCCGCTGGGTGCCTGCTCGCTCTCAGCCGCAGCAGGGCTACTACGACCGCTACGGCAACTACCACCCCTATTGAGCCGCTTTTTGTCATCATCCCCGGCCTGTCCCGCGAAGTCTTCGTTGGACAGGCTTTTCGTTTTGCGGGTACATTTACAGATGCTGCAAACCTTCGCCGATGCTCGGCGCTTTTTTTCTCAAAACGACTGGCGCACGATCTTGGCTCGCGTTCATGCCAGGGACACGCACCCGATCATTCAGTTCATCAAATATGGCATCTGCGGTGTCGGGGCTCTCGTGGTGCATCAAACGATCTGGACGCTGGGCTCGATGTGGCTCTTCCCCGCCATCGACCATGGCCTTGCCAGAGAAGTGCGTGCGCTGCACTCCACCTACAACAACTGCATCGCGGTGGTCTTCAGCACTCTTTTTGCCTACTACACGAACGTGCTGTGGGTCTTTGAGCAGGGACGGCACCATTGGGTAAA
>JBJONJ010000610.1:0-5602 GCA_046051905.1 Verrucomicrobiota bacterium | reverse complement strand
AGTTGATGCAGCACCTCTTGCCAACGCTCCGCGATGGCAATGTCGGTGCCTACCTTCAAAGGCAGATCATCAAGCCGACGATCACCCTTTTGCACGTCAGCATCGTGGCAATCGAGGCAGTAGCGTGAGAGGAAGGCGTCGGGTTTGAGTGGGGCGGGGTCTGCTGCGTGGAGGTTGGACAGGGCCATGCCGAAGAAAAGAGCGAGGCAGGAGCGATGGAGTGGTGGAGTGATGGAGAGTTGGAAGACAGCACTCCAATACTCCATCACTCCATTTCTCCCGGTGATGTCTGGTTTGATTCGCATCATACTACACCAGCACTTGATTGAGGTTTCCGCTGCTCGATCCGAACTTGTCGCGCTCGATGCCCATTTGCTGGAGCAGCGTGACGAAGAGATTGCAGAGCGGTGTCTGTTGGCGGCCATTCTTTGGGAAGAAGAGATGATGGCCGTGCTTGAAGCCTCCGCCAGCGAGCACCACGGGAAGGTTCGTGTTCGCGTGGGCGCTTGCATTGCCCATGCCACTGCCGAAGACCACGGTGGTGTTGTCCAGCAAGGAACTGCCACCGATGTCTTTCATGGCAGCGAGTCGCTCCAGGAAGTGATCCAGCTCCGCCATCAGCGCGGACTCGATGATGTGCAATTGCCTCAGCTTGTCCGGGTCCTGACCGCTGTGGGAGAGATCGTGATAGCCGCGATTGATGCCGGGGATGTTCGTCACGGGCAACGCACCGCCGATGTTCAGCGTGATGATGCGCGTGGCATCCGCCTGCAGCGCCAGCGCCGCGACATCGAAGTTCGCGCGCACCCGATCCATGCAGCCTTCGCTCTTCCACTCGGGCTTATGGCCAGCCGTCACAGGCAGCGGTTTGTCGAGCCACGCCATGTTCGAGGCGTTCGCTCGCTCGAAGTCCCGCATCGCTCCCATGAACTCCTCCATCTTCTCGCGATCCCATCGATCCAGATGCGGAGCCACGCGCTTGGCATCTTGAGCAATGAGCGAGAGCACCGATTCATTCTCCGACAACTCCGCACGCCGCGCCGCTGCTGCTGACTTGCGTTGCGGTTTGAAAAGCATGTCAAACGCGGTGCCTGGGTCCTCCAGCTTCGGCACCGCGATGCCCGAGCGCGTCCAGGAGATCGCATCACCGCTGCCCACGCCGAGGCAGAGCGATGGAAACCGCGTCAGCCCACCGAGATGCTCCTCCACCATCTGATCGAGCGTGACGCATCCGTCTTTGAAGCCCGCCGCCTGCTCGCGGCGCACGCCACTGAGAAAAGCATGCACGCCATAGTGCCCGCCCTGCACGCCGGGATGCTCCAGTTGCGAGAAAACCGTCATCTTCTTCCGCCAGCGCTCCAGAGGCTTCAGCAAAGGCGTAAGCTCCAGCTCAGGCCCATGACTCGGCGGAAAGAACGACTCAGGTCGCAACCCGAAATCCAGCCCGATGCAAACCAGCCGCCGTGGAGCCTTCGATGCTTCCGCGCCATGCAGCGCGAGGTTCGAGAACCACGGAAAGGTCAGCGCAGTGCCGCTGAGAGTTTGGAGAAAGTGTCTTCGGTTCATGATGGGTGTTTTCATTTCACGGATGCTCCTTGGGTTTTGGTAATCTTTGCCTCGCTACCTTGATGAACGGCTTCCGTGCTTGCAGGGATCGAGAGGTCACGAAGGTCAAGTGCTTTGATGGTTCCAGCTTGATGATCGAGGACGTGCTCCAGGCCTTCGCCAACGACATCGGTGATCTGGAGACGCTGAATCTGCGGCGTCGAAGTGAGGCAGCCGACACCCTCTGGCCAGCCACGGCGGCCTTTGCCGGGAGGCGTCACGATGCCGGCCCGCGCATCCATGAAAGCCTTCAGCGCGGAACGATCCATGGAGGTGCCGATCAAGGAACCGGCTGGCGCGGTGGCTTGTGGTCTTTGCACCACGACGTCGCGCACTTGCAGCAACGCGATGCGGCCATCAGCACGGATAAGCGGCGTGTGGCCGATTTCCTTGCGCGAGTCATAGACGTTCAAGCCATCAATTCGCAGCCGATCAATCTTCGCATCCGGTTGGATCCACACGAGCGGACGGTCATCGATAGGCGCGTGGCTGCTGATGTTCTTGAGCGTCACCTGCTCCATCTTGCCCGCGAGCCAGAACAGAAATGGCGGCACGTAATCGTAGCCGCGCGGACCCACGGGACGCAGGTCGATGTTCTCAAACTCCAGTCGCCCGATGTTGCCGCCCTCACGCAAATAGGGCGTGATCCACACGCCGAAGTCCCGGTAGGTGCCCTTCACATTGCGAATGGAGACGCGGTCGAGCCGCGAGGCGCGAGAGAGGATGCGGATGACCTGAGCGCAGTCGTCGGCCTGCACGCCGTCAATGTCCACATCGCTCATGGGACCAATGCCAGCGGCGCTGCCAAAGCGTTTCATGGATGCGGGATCGCGACCGAACTTCCCCTCGCTGTCCCAATCGCCCAGCAGGTCATCAATGTTCAGCGCGATCATATCATCCCAAGCGCGACCCTGCACATTGCGAATGCTCAGGAACTCGCCTGGTCCCTGCACATGAATGCCGTCCTGATTCGACTGCTTCGGGATGTGATCGAGGTTGATGTAGATGTTCTCAAACACCACACGCCGCCAGTTTGTGAGATAGACCGCAAAGGTGCGCGAGTTCGTGATCGAGACATCGCGAAACAGCACCTGCTCCACGCCATGCAACGCGAACGCGGTGGTCCAGCCGTGTTCCTTCGTCGTGTGTTCCTGATGCTCTGCGTTCCCATTGTAGGTGCCTCCGAGGAACGACAGATTGTGATCCGCTCTGCCTTCGGCTTGCGGCGTGGCATTGGCGATGAGCGGGCGATTGGATTTGTCCGCGAGATAGAACCCGCAGGCTCGATTCAAACACTCGATCGTCGTGTTGGAGTGAACCTTGAGCCCCTGCACGAGGATCGCGCCATCCATGATGAGCTTCAGCGTGCCAAGCTTCGGTGCCCGGTCGAGGATGCCCTGGATGAGCGCCGTATCGTCGGTGCCGCCGCCTTTGGTGACGTCACTATCGAGCTTCGCACCCGCCTCGCTGGCGATGATGATGTGGGAGTCGGGAGATGGCGCGGCGTGCAGAGTGGCCAGCGGCGAGAGCAGGATGGCGGTGAGGAGTTTGAGGGTGTGTTTCATATTCATTGCAGCAACGAAGGCGTTCCGCTGCGTTCGTGGTTCCCTATCATTCCACGAGCGCCCCCCACGGTCACATTTTTCTGCACGAACCCTGCGGCCATGAGTGAGCCCACGCCTTCACCAACCCAAGCGCCGCCCCTGTGATCGGGTGCGCCTCTTACCGCCGCCCGTTCAGAATCATCTCGTTCACCTTCTGGAACTTCTGAGATTGCCACCGCTGCGAGTGGGCTCATTTGGCCACGGCACCACTGAGCGGCTTGGTTCGTCCCGTTCCTTTGAAATCGGTGTCGAGGAGGTATTTCGATTCCGCGTGGTCAAAGGGAGCTCCGGCAGTTGGCGTGGCATCATGTTTTTCACCGTCCCAGGTCAGGCTTACGAAGTCCTCCAAGCCGCGTCCGCGTGTGGTGCCTTGCTTTGGAGCATCGCCTAGGACGACGTTACCAACAATGATCGTGCCTTCTTTTCCTTTCGGGAAGTTCATCGCGCTTTTGTCTCGGGAGTAGAGGATGTTGTTGGCGAGGACCATGCCCTCGCGGGCATTCCATGAGCTGCCTTTGAACGCATCTCCGGCATTGACGATGGTGTTGTGGACGACTTGCAGATTCAGCGACTTGCCCTGGTGATCCAAGCTGGCGAAACCGGAGCCTTTGCCTCCGATGAGCACGTTGTTGCGCACGATGGCCTCGCCCTGTACCTGCATCGCGCTGTCCTCGCTGCGGCGGCAGAGATTGCGCTCGATGATGTTCACCGGCTTCCCGGCGGTGCCATGCACGGTGATGCAGGGATACTGCGTGTCGTGAATATCGTTCTCCGCGATCAGATTGCCCCATGATCCTTGCTTGACCTCGATGCCGTCGCCTTGCTCGCCTTTGCAATCATGGATGTGGTTCAGTGCGATCACGCTCTCGCTCATGATGAACTCGCCGTGGTTCGCACCGAGATACATTCCCTCGCCGTGGCCACAGCCGTGATGGTTGTGATTGCGCGTGATGAAAAGGCGGTGCGAGTTTGCACTGTTCGCAGTCAGGCAAACCGCGCCCGTGTGATGGATGTGGCATTGATCAATCCACACCTCGTTGCACTGCCCGAGACGCAAGCCGTGACTGCCGCCCGTGATCTCCACACCACGCAGGCAAAGATGATGCACTGGCGAGTCCTGGCCGATGTTGAGCACGTTCTGCTTGTCGTCCGGGCGAGTGAGAATCACCTGAGCGCCTTCCTCCGCCACAATCCAGATCGGTGCCTCGACTGTGCCGCTGACCTCGATGTTCCATGTGCGCTCCACGCTGTAAGTGCCTGCGGCGATGACAAGCTGGTCGCCTGGTTGCAAAGCGGCTACGGCATTGGCGAGTGTGTCATTCCGCGTGTTTGAGTGCTTGATGACACGCTTCGCAGCGATGCTGGCCCAGGCTGGAGCATAGCGGGTTTCGGAGGCGTGCAGCACAGCCAAAGATGCGAGGAGGAGGGCGGTGAAGAGTGAGAAGCGAGATTTCATCGAGAGGCGTTTTACGAATTTACAATCCACAGGTTCACACTGTCTCCAGTCCCGCGAGGGTCTCCTTGTTGCTGGTGCCGAACTTGCCGACTTCGAGGCCCATTTGCTGGAGCATTTGCACCCAGAGGTTGCTGAGTGGTGGCGGACTCTTTGGGTCGTGAGCAATGTGCTGGCCGTGTTTGAATCGGCCCCCAGCGACGAGGATGGGGAGGTTCGTGGAGTCGTGACTGGAGGCGTTGCCCATGCCGGCACCGAAGACACTCATGGTTCTGTCGAGCAGTCGTGAAGTGCCATCGCGTGAGTCTTTCATGCGCTGAATGAAGCCACCCCATTCGAGCAGGAGATCGCGTTCGAGGATGGCGAGTTGGTTGAGCTTTCCGGCATCCTGACCGTGATGACTGAGGTCGTGGTAGGCAAAGCTGGTGCCTGGCTTGGACGGCGTCTTGCTGGTGCCGACGTAATACAGCGTGACGATGCGCGTGAGGTCGGTCTGCACGGCGAGGCGGGCGACTTCCAGCATGAGGCCAAAGCGCGTGGTGTCTTCGCCGGGGCCGGGGTCTTTGATGACGGGCACGCCGGGCTTGGGCTTCGGTTGTTTGGCGAAGTTTTCGGAGCGCACCATTCGCTGTTCGAGTTCGCGCACGCTGGTGAAATACTGGTCGAGCTTGTCACGGTCGCCAGCGCTGACGTCGCGCTGCAATCGCTTGGCCTCACCGGCCACGCGATCGAGGATGGACTGCCCTTCCTGCACGCGCGCCACTTCCTCCGCGATTTCTGCGGGCGTGCCGTCGATGAAGAGTTTGGCAAACGCACGGGCGGCACTCGTTTCCGGGGGAATGGCCACGCCGCTGCGCGTGTAGCTGCAACTGTAGGCTCCACTCGTTGAAAAGTTCAGCGAGGCATGGCGCGTGTCGCGACCGATTTGGTCGGCGGCGAG
>JBJONJ010000609.1:0-6803 GCA_046051905.1 Verrucomicrobiota bacterium | reverse complement strand
TTATCATAAAACGAAACTCACCGTCAATATTCCTCGCGGGTTACAAACCATGATTAAGAAGACGCTTTGATCACCTTGAACTCGCTTGGCTGCCCGCCCCTTGCGGGCCAGAGAAAGTCATGCCGGCTATCTTCAGCAAGGGCTAGGCGTAGCGAAGTGCTGCGCGCATCGCTCGCATGGAAAGATGGACACGGATCACCGGCTGGCGGCGGTTTTCCGAGCGCATGGCATCACCGGCTGGCGCAGGCAGTTGGCGATCCGGTTTCAAGTTTCAGGTTCCAAGTCCGTGCGCCCGGACTTCATTTTTCGCGCTCAAAGGCTCGCCGTTTTCGTCGATGGCTGTTTTTGGCACGGCTGCCCGGAACATTTTCGTCGGCCGCAGACCCGCCAGAAGTTTTGGGATGCCAAAATCACCCGCAATCAGGCCCGCGATGCCGAGGTGACCAAGGCCCTGCGCAAAACCGGCTGGAGGGTGCTGCGCCTTTGGGAGCATGATTTGGTCGCGAAGCGTGAAAAATGGCTGATCGCGAGGCTGCGCCGACTGGGATTGCTCGATGCGTGACACCATTCGCGGGGCTCTTCGGAAAATATCGAATATCGAACAAGGAACTCCGAATGATGAAGGCTGATGCTTCGCGGCCTGACGAAACTTCAGACTTCGACATTCCTTGTTCGATATTCGATATTCCGCCTCCCGCCTCCCGATCCCTACTTCACGACCTTCCCACCGAGCGACAAAATGCGGGCCTTGGACTTGGCATCCTCCGCCTCGGCGATTTGCTTGTTGCGCACATACATCTGCGAGAGCGCCGTCCAGGCGAGGAGGTCATTCGGACACAAAGTGGTGGCCATCAAACCGGCACCGATGGCTTCGGTCACCTGCTCGTTCTTCAGCAAAGCCATGCCAAGGGCATGCCAGCCGTCGAAAAAGCCGGGCTGAAGCTCCACACACTTGCGAAACAGCGGTATCGACTCCGCCAGCTCGCCCAAGGCGACGTGGCCGTTGGCCTCGTCGAAGATTTCCTCCACCTCAGGACTGGGAGGAGTCTCGATCACGCGGCAGTTTCGGTGCGCACCGGAACTTCGATGCGAGCTTCCTCGGCCTTTTTGGCGAACCAGGCTTCGAAGATACCTTCGCCCTCTTTGCTCGCGAGACTGTCCGCCTGCTGCTTGCGGAGGCTGGCGGCGTTGTCGCTCTTGCGCAATTCCTTGGCATTGACATAGACGAGCACGGTGCCCTTGTCGGTATCGACAGCTTGCGAAATTTGGCCGACACCGGTCTTTTGCGCCTCGCGGGCGATCTGCGAGCTGTTGGGAACGTTCGGAGCAGGTGTGGCGGCATCGAGTTCGATCACCGCAGCCAGCGTGAGCTTCTTCTCCTTCACGAGGTCTTCGATCTTTTTCTTGTCCTTCAGACCCGCGACGAGGTAGTCACGCGCCTCGTTCACCGCCTTGGTGCGGGCTTCGGCAGCTTTTTTCTCGACGATGCCGTCCTTGACCTTGTCCTTCACGGCGGCGAGTTCCTGCTGCTTCGGGTCCTCAATGGCGGAAACGGTGAAAAGATACCAACCCTTGTCAGTCTTGACCGCGTCGGAAACGGGCTGGGTATTGGGCTGGCTGAAAACGGCCTCGACGAGGGCCGCTTCGGTTTTCAGAGCATCCGGCGGCGTGGCCTGCTCAAAGGCGGCGAGGGTTTCGACCTTCTCTTTGAGTTCCGTGGCGAGTTTTTCGAGGCTGGCGTCACGACCGGCGGCGAGGGCTTTTTCCGTGAAAGTGTTCAAGCGGTCGGAGACGGCCTTTTGGAGCTTCTGACGCTCTTCGAGAGGCTTTTTGTCGAGGTCTTTCGGGGTTTCAAAGAAGACATACTTCATCGCGCGCTTCTCGACTGTTTTGTAGGTCTCTTTGCTTTCCTCGTAGGCCTTCTTGATCTCCTCGTCAGTGACTTTGATATCCTTTTTGAAGCTGTCCGTGTCAAAAGCGATGGTGGAGACCTTCATCGTCTGCTGGTTGCTGGCATACTGCTTCTCCGCGGCGAGGCTGGAGGCGGCGTAGTTTTTCGTCACGAGCTCCTTCAGCTTGTCGAGACCGATCTTGAGGCGCATGATGTCGAGCAAGTCGGCGGTGTTAAGGCCATACATGCCAGCGGTTTCCTCCACCTGCTGCCCGCGGGAAGCGTCAAAGACACCGTTGGTCTGCATGTTCGGGAGTCTTTTGAGTGCCTCGAGAGCCTCCGCATCGCTGGCGCGGATGCCATTGTCTTCAAGCACCTGCTTCAGCACGAGCGCGCTGCCAACGATGCCGCCACCGCTATTCGAACCGTCCTGCTTGCCGAGGCTACTGAGGCCGATGTAGAGATCAAACATGCTCAGGTGCTGCATCGCGAACTGCAGCGAGCGGCCGACCTCACCCACCTCGGCATTCGTGTAGTCCTTGCCAAAGACAGTCATGGCATGATCCGTTGGGAGGGCCTGAGCCACCTGGGCGTTTTTGTCATAGCGCCAAGCTCCCGAGACGGAGAAGGTGATGATGATGACGATCGTGAGGATGATCAGGAAGGCTCCGCGGTTGCGGCGAAAGAACTCAAGCATGGGAATACGGGGGCTGGTGAGGAGGGAGAGCGGATTAAGGCGCTGGCAGCGGGGGCGGCAACCGGAAAGTCATGCTCGTTGTGAATCAATGAGTTCGAATTCAGCGAGTTGGCAGCCTTCGCCAAGCGCTCCCGTCAGATGACTTGGCCTTGACGCACACCTCATTTTCCAGGCGGTCTAGGCTCCACGACTTTCTGGCTGTCGAGGAGCTTCTGGCACTGGCTAGCAGCTTGGCATCGGGGTTGGGCTTGAGGCCAGGTGGTAACGGCATCGCATTGGAGCCGATGCCGGGGAGGTTAGCGGTAGGCAGGCTGCGGGAACGGGCTTCATCGTGCGCTTTTTGAGGGCCTCGACCCGTTTAACGGCTTCTTCGGGTGAGAGCTTGGGCGTGCCCGCATTTTCGTGGCCCAGCGGCTTCCCACAAGCGCAGAGTCCAGCGGCGGTGGCTTGGTGAGCGTTGCCAGCCTCACTACCCCAGCCACGGCTGGCTGCCAAACCGCGCGATGCGTTGTCTTGTGGCTGAATCTGGAATCCCAACCAAGCAAGACCAGCAAGCGCCAAATAGAACGGCCCCACGCGCCGACTTAAAAGCCGCCGCACCACTTCAGATACTTCCATCATCAGGGCCTTATCACTTGCTCCAATGGCTCGCTTCTCCCCTCTATCCTCTAGCCTTTCTCTCGCCCCTTCTTCCACCTTCCCTTGCGCCGCATCCAGCAAGGCCAGCAGGCTCAGCAGCCCCGCCACCACCAGCATCGGCAGCGCACCCACCGCAGAACCACCGGAGGCAAACCATGCCACCAGCCCAGTTGCAGATAGTTTGATCCACGGAGTCGTTGTCATGCGTTTGTGCGGGTGGTTGATTAGATTGATTCAGTCAAGCAGTTGCAGCCTGCCCCCGTTTCCCTTGACCCCGTTTCCCTCATGTGACCATGCACCTTCACGGCGGCACCAACGAGGCGCGCATGCTGATACCTTCGCCCCCCCCCATGAGCCGCCAAGAACGCGCCGTAAGGAACGCGAGGGGATGCCCGTCTGAGGCCATCCGCCTGCCTCGGCAGCTTTTCTCTCGCCAAGCCGGGCCGGATGCTCTAAATCAGAGGCCGTTCGAGTAACTCACTTTTCCTGCCATGACTGACAATCCCACCGCTGACTCGCCTTTCGGTTCCGCACCGATCGATCCCTTCCAGGCCGCGAAGGCCAGCGCCCTCAAGGCCGCCGAGGAACTCCGCTCCGCCGCCGCCCAAAAGGCCTCCGAACTTCGCGGCGTGGCCGAGCAACGCACCCAGCAGTGGAAGCAGTCCGCATCCAGCGCCGCCACCGACATCAAAGAAAAGGCCGACGAGTTTCGCCACTATGCCGATGACACATGGCAGGAGGCCCGCGCCCGCTGCGCCGATCTGCGAGTGGAGGCGGAGAAATTTGCCCGGGAGAAGCCGGTTCAGGCTCTCGCCACCGCCTTCGGCGTCGGTTTTGTGCTCGGACTGCTCATGCGCCGCTGATCGCCCCCCCCAGGCCCGCTGAATCATGGAAAACGCCCCCGCCTCTCCCACGGCCTCCGCCGGACGTTCCCGCGTGTCCGGCCTGCTGCGTGCTGTGGCGCTTTATGCGGAGGCACGGGGGCGTTTGCTGCAAATCGAGGGCCAGGAGGCTGGCGGGAAGGCCTCTTCCCTGACAGGCCACATTCTGCTCACGCTCACCAGCCTCGTCATCGGCTGGATGCTGGCCACTCCGGCACTCGTATGGATGATCGCGGAGCGCAGCGGCTGGCACTGGGCCGAGGTGACTCTATGCGGCGCTGGAGCGCATCTTTTCATCGGTTTCATCCTCCTGCTCATCCTCAAGGCCCGCCTGAAGCGGCTGCGCCTGTTTGAGGAAACTTTCAACCAATTCCGCCGGGACCGCGAATGGCTGGCCAGCACCTCCAACGACTAACGCCAAAGCAGCAGGCTCTCCTCGACCTCGAGCTTGCCCGCCATGATCTGGCCCGGGAAACCGGGCTCGTGGCCGAGCAATGGAGCCCGCGCGCCTTGCTCACACGCAGCTTTGAGCGTTACCGCATGCTTTGGATCGCTGGTGGTGTCTTCGCTGGACTCGCGGCCATCAAGTTGCTGATGCCGTCCGGCTCATCGCGAGACGAGGACCGCTTCGACGAGGACGCAAACAGCCGGCCACCTCCCTCGCGCAATCTGCGCAGCGGTCTGCTTGGCCTCGTCGCTGGGCCTCTGATCAACATGGGCCGCAAAGCGGTGACCAGTTACGGCATGCAGTTCGTGCAGTCATGGCTGCACGCACAAGCCGGAAAGACTGGTGATGACAGCCAGCCGCCGATCCGCTAAAAAATTTCTTTTAATTCATGTCCGAGACCACTGACCAACCGCAAGCTCCCGCCGACATCATCCCAACGCTCGGCTCCGTGGACGAATACCTGCAGTTCTGCATGCAGTATGACGCGTCCGACCTTCACCTCGCCACCGGCTCGCAGCCCATCTGGCGACGCTACGGCAACCTGCAGCCGATCTGGAACAACGCGGCGGTGCTCACCCCCGAGGACGCCCACAAGCTCGCCTACGCCTTCCTCCCCGAATCACAGAAAAAATTGCTGGAAGAGCGTGGCGATGTCGATTTCGCCTACTCCCCCGGTTACGGCCGCTTCCGCGCCTCCGTGGTGAAGCAGCGCCTCGGCATCGACATGGTCTTCCGCGTCATCAAGACGAAGGTCAGCTCGGTGGACGAGCTCGGCCTCCCTGACGCAGCGCGCACGCTGACCCGCTTCCACAACGGCCTCATTCTCGTCACAGGCCCCGTGGGCTGTGGCAAATCCACCACACTGGCTGCGCTCGTCGATGCCATCAATGAGGAGCGCCAGGACCACATCATCACGCTGGAGGATCCCATCGAGTTCGTCATCCCGCCAAAAGGATGCCATGTGAACCAGCGCGAGGTGCATACCCACACGCAATCCTTTGCCGCCGCCCTCCGTGGTGCCCTCCGTGAAGACCCGGATGTCATCATGGTCGGTGAAATGCGCGACCTCGAAACCATCTCGCTCGCCATCACCGCCGCCGAAACGGGTCACTTGGTGCTCGGCACGCTCCACACCGGCAGCTCCGCCCGCACGCTCGACCGTGTGCTCGACGTGTTCCCACTCGATCAACGCGAGCAGATCCGCATCATGGTGAGTGAATCCCTGCGCGGCATCCTCTCCCAGCAACTTGTGCCGCGGATGGATGGCAACGGCCGCGCCATGGCGCTCGAGGTGCTCGTGAACACGCCCGCCGTGGCCAACTGCATCCGTGAAGGCAAGACCTTCATGCTTGCCGGCGTCATGCAAACCGGCAAAAACGTTGGCATGGTCACGATGGACGACTCCCTCCGCAATCTCTACTCCCAGGGCCTCATCAGCCGCGAGGAGTGCGAGTCACGCGCCGAGGACAAGATCCTCATGAGAAAGTTTTTCGAGTCTTAAACCCCGTGTGGGCGTGAAGAACGCACAAAAGACACCGATCCGCCTCCTCCAATGACGAATGACAAAAACCGAATGACGAGTGTCAAGGCCGCTGACACGGCGCTCACGTTCGGGTTTCGTCATTGCTTCGTCATTCCGAATTCGTCATTCGTCATTTCCCGCTCTCGCTAAATCCTTTCCATCCCTTTTCACCTCCCATGCCCGTCATCGACCAATACTTCCGCCAGCTGATCGAACTCGGCGGTTCCGACCTTCACCTCAGCCAGGGGCAGCCTCCCAAGGTGCGTGTCCATGGCAGCATCAAACCCATCGCCGAGGAAATCCTCACCGGCGAGGCCATGGAGGCCATGATGCAGGAAATTTGCGACGCCAAGGCCTGGAAAAAATACATCGACAAAGGCGACCTCGACTTCGCCTATGAGATGGACGACGACAACCGCTTCCGCTGCAACTACCTCAAGCAGCAGCACGGCCTCGCCTGCGTCTTCCGTATCATCCCCACCAAGATCGCCTCGCTAGAGCAGCTCAACATCCCGCCGATCGTCAAAGAATTCGGCCATCTGCGCAGTGGCCTCGTCCTCGTGACCGGCCCCACCGGCTCTGGAAAGTCCACCACGCTCGCGGCCCTGCTCGATTACATCAATACGAACTTCCGCCGTCACATCATCACCGTCGAGGAGCCCATCGAGTTCGTTCACCGGAACAAAAAGAGCATCATCACCCAGCGTGAGGTGCCCATTCAGACA
>JBJONJ010000608.1:0-3056 GCA_046051905.1 Verrucomicrobiota bacterium | reverse complement strand
CGTGATCCAGATCCTCTGCCGCCGCACCAAGAACAATCCGGTGCTCATCGGCGAAGCTGGCGTGGGCAAGACTGCGATCGTCGAGGGCCTCGCCCAGGAGATCGCCGCAGGCAATGTGCCTGAAATCCTTCGCGACAAGCGTGTCATCACCCTCGACCTGGCCCTCATGGTGGCTGGCACGAAGTATCGCGGCCAGTTTGAAGAGCGCATCAAAGCCGTGATGGATGAAATCCGCCGTCAAAAGAACGTCATTCTCTTCATCGACGAAATGCACACGATGGTCGGAGCCGGCGGCGCGGAAGGCGCTCTCGATGTATCGAACATCATCAAGCCCGCCCTCAGCCGTGGCGAGTTGCAATGCATCGGCGCCACCACGCTGAACGAGTTCCGCAAGCACATCGAGAAGGACAGCGCCCTCGAACGCCGCTTCCAACAGGTAAAGGTCGAGGAACCCTCCGTCGAGGACGCCATCAAGATTCTCATGGGCCTGCGTGGCAAATACGAGATGCATCACAAGGCGAAGTACACCGACGATGCCATCAAGTCCTCGGTGACCCTTTCCTCCCGCTACCTGACCTCACGCTATCTGCCTGACAAGGCGATCGACATCATGGATGAGGCCGGTTCCAAGGCCCGCATCGCCGCGATGACACGCCCGCCCGAGTTGAAGGACATCGAAGCCGAGATCGAGGCCATCCGGGTCGAAAAAGAGGGCAGCATCAAGGAGCAGGATTTCGAACAGGCCGCCCATTTGCGTGACCGCGAGAAGAATGCCAAAAAACGCTACGAAGACGTCCTCGAAAGCTGGCGCAACAGCAGCCAGGAGCGCATCGTCGATGTCACCGAGAACGACATCATGGCCGTCGTGTCAAAATGGACCGGCGTGCCCCTCCAGCGCATGGAGCAGGCGGAGGCGCAGAAGCTTCTCCGCATGGGCGAGGAGCTCAAAGGTAAGGTGATCGGCCAGGACGAGGCTGTGCTCGCCATCTCGAAGGCACTCCGCCGCTCCCGCGCGGACCTCAAAGACCCGCGCCGTCCGATCGGCAGCTTCCTTTTCCTCGGCCCCACCGGCGTCGGAAAGACCTTCCTCGCGAAGAACCTCGCCGAGTTCATGTTCGGCACCGCGGATTCGCTTATCCAGATCGACATGTCCGAGTACATGGAGAAGCACACGGCTTCCCGTCTGATCGGAGCGCCTCCTGGATACGTGGGTTATGAGGAAGGCGGCCAGCTTTCCGAAGCCGTGCGCCGCAAGCCTTACTCCGTCGTCCTCTTCGACGAAGTCGAGAAAGCCCACCCGGATGTGATGCATCTCCTGCTTCAGATCCTCGAAGAAGGCCAGGTGACCGACAACTTCGGCCGCAAGATCGACTTCCGGAACACCATCATCATCCTCACCTCGAACGTGGGTGCCGATCAGATCAAGCGCCAGACCAGCCTTGGCTTCATGGCCATGCAGCAGGACGGCGCGGACAATGAAGGCATCAAGGGCAAGATCCACGAGGCCGCGAAGAAGTACTTCAAGCCTGAGTTCCTCAACCGTCTCGATGAGCTGGTCGTCTTCCGCATGCTGGAGAAACCCGAGCTCTCCAAGATCGTCGATCTGGAGGTCACCAAGGTCACCAAGCGTCTCCTCAGCAAGAACATCACGCTCTCGCTCGACGAAGGCGCCCGCGATTTCCTCATCAAGGAAGGCTACGATCCGCAATACGGTGCCCGTCCGATGCGCCGCGCGGTCGAGAAGCACATCGAAGATCCGCTCTCCGAACATCTCCTCCGCGAGGACATCCGCGAGGGCGACAAGGTGAGCATCACCTTCGATGCCGAGATGAAGCGCCTCAAGTTCTCCGCCGCCGAACGCACTCCCGATCCCGAGGAGGCCGCTGTCGATGCCTTGCTTGAAAAGGTGAGCAAAGACGCGAGTTGAGGCGAATGACGAAATCCGAATGACGAATGTCGAATGAAGCCCCAATGCCGAATGACTCTGCTTTGAAGACCATTCGTCATTCGCCATTCGCCATTCGTCATCTTCTTTCAGCCCTCGGCAGACCTTTCTTACGGCTTCTGGGCGGCATGGGTCGCATGGCGGGCTTCACGGTGCGTTCGTTCGCAGCCGTGCCGAAAACGCGAAGGCTACCCCGCAGGCTTCTGCGGGCCATTTTTGAGCAAGGAACGCGTTGCTTGCCGGTGATTCTCATCGTGGGCATTTTCACTGGGTTGGTGCTCGGGCTTCAGGGGCACTATGTTTTGAACCGTTTTGGCTCCGAAAGCCTACTCGGAGCACTCGTCTCGCTCAGCCTGGTGCGTGAACTGGGGCCGGTGCTCGCCGCCTTGATGCTCGTGGGGCAGGCGGGAAGTGCTCTCGCGGCGGAAATTGGCATCCAGCGGAATTCCGAGCAGATCGCCGCTCTCGAAACGATGGGCGTGAGCAGCGAAGGCTATCTCGTCACACCGCGATTGCTTGCCGCGTTGATCGTCTTCCCGATGCAGACGGCACTCTTCGTGCTCATCGGGCTTTACGGCGGTTATTTGTCCGGCTCCGCCATGCTCGGGCTGGAGCCGGGTGTTTATTGGTCCGCCGTCGAAAAGGCCATCGAGGCCCGCGATCTCACGGAATGCTTTGTCAAAGCAGGCACCTTCGGCCTCATCACCATCGCCATGTGCTCGTATCAGGGCTTTTTTGCGCATCTCGGCCAGGGCACGGGAGCACGAGCCGTCTCCGCCGCCACCACACGGGCGGTCGTGCTCTCCTGCGTGCTCGTGCTGGCCCTCGATGACGTCATCACCTCCTTCCTGCTTCACCGATGACCGAAACCGCCGAGCCGCTGCTGCGCATCGAATCGCTCCACAAGCGCTTCGAGGATAACGTCGTGCTCGAGGGTGCCTCGCTTGATGTGCCACGCGGCAGCCTCGTCACCGTGCTGGGCCGCAGCGGCACGGGCAAATCGGTGCTGCTGAAATGCCTCGCGGGCATCGTCACGCCCGATGCGGGCCTCATTCGCTTCGATGGCAAAGACCTCGATGCCACCACCCGCGCCGATTTCCGCCGCCGCTGC
>JBJONJ010000607.1:0-4653 GCA_046051905.1 Verrucomicrobiota bacterium | reverse complement strand
GAACCCCGATGGCTCCTGGGGCCGTTCCAACAAAGCCGCCTACACCGGCCTTGCGCTGCTGTGCTACCTCGGCCGCTGCGAGACGCCGGAGTCGCCGTTCTATGGCGAAAACGTGATGAAGGGCATCATCTACCTCATCGAGCTCAGCAAGAAGAACCCCCACGGTATCATCTCCGAAGGCTGGCAGGGTGAAAAAGGCGGCGCTGGCACCTACGAGCATGGCATTGCCACCTACGCTTTGGGTGAAATGTACACCCTGGCCCGTCTCGGCTCCAAATCCCTCCCCGGCATGCGTGAAGCCTTCGAGAAGGGCGTGAAGGTCATCATCGACAACCAGTCGCCCAAAGGTGGCTGGGGTTACGGCGGCAAAGAAATCGTCTATAACAAAGCGGCGAACGATCTCTCCGTCGTCGGCTGGCAGTTCCAGGCCGTGAAGGCCGCCAAGAACACCAAGCTGAAGATCGACGGCCTCGAAACCTGCATCAAAAAGATGATCGAATACATGGAAGGCATGCAGACGAAGGATGGTGGCTTCGGCGGAGCGGATCGCGACAAGCATTACAACCAATGGTCCCTCACGGGCGTGGGCATTCTCGCTCTCGAAACGATGGCCAAGAACAAGTCTGCCGCCACGAAGAAGGCGGTGAAGTTCATGCACGAATTCCTCGCTGCCGAGCCCCTCGATTGGAACAAGAACTGCAACCTCTACTGCTGGTATTACTACACCCAGGCCTTCTTCCAGGTCGGCGGTGAGGAGTGGAAGTTCTACAACCAGATGTTCCTGCCGCAGATCCTCAGCGCCCAGCAGCCCGATGGCAGCTTCAAGCGTGGCCGCCCAAACTATCCCGCTGGCGATGCCGCCGATGAAATCTACCGCCAGTGCCTCTGCACCCTTCAGCTCGAAGTGTATTACCGCTACCTTAAGGTGGCCGATACCGAGGAGAAGTCCTTCTTCGACAAGTAAGATCATCCAGAGCATCAAACTTCGCGTAATCTCCCAGGGCGTCTCACACCGAGACGCCCTGTTCTTTTCCCCAATCATGTCCGCTCCCGAGAACATTTACGAAACCCGCCGCCTTCTTGATGAATACCTGCTGTTTCACTACGGCTCGCCCGCCGAGGTGCTGCCATGGGAAAACGGCCCGCGGGAGGCGCTGAACTTCCCGGTGCGCACCGTCATGGAGCTTATCGATCTCCCGCGCACACCTTGCGAAGCCGTCGCGCTCGATCTCGGCTGCGCCGTGGGCCGCTCCAGCTTCGAACTCGCGACTTTCGGCGTGCGCGTCCTTGGCATCGACTACTCACAAAGCTTCGTCGATGCTGCGGCCACCCTCGCTCGCGAAGGCAGCATGCCCTACGAACGTGTGGATGAGGGCAGCGCCAGGACCTCGCTCGTCGCCCGCGTGCCGGAGAACCTGCGTCGTGACCGCGTCACCTTCGAGCAGGGCGATGCCATGCACCTCCGCGCCGATCTTGGCAGTTACGACATCGTCCATGCCGCCAATCTCCTCTGCCGCCTTACCGATCCGCTCAAGCTCATCGAGCGGCTTCCATCCCTCGTGCAGCCCGGCGGCCAGCTTTTGCTCACCACGCCCTGCACCTGGCTCGAAGACTTCACCCCGCGCGGAAATTGGCCGCAAGGATCCACCCGCGAATGGCTCTCCTCCCTCCTCGAGCCTCACTTCGACCTCTCCAAGACCTGTGACATGCCCTTCCTGATCCGCGAGCACGCCCGCAAATACCAGTGGAGCGTCGCCCTGGGCATGCGCTGGCGGCGAAAAGTCACGGCGGTCTAAGCCGCCGCCTCGGCCTGAGGGCGCACGCGGACAAACGAGGCACCGCGTCTGACCAGCCGCGTCAGGTCATCGAGCACCATGTAGCACATCGGCACGAGGAAGAGGGTGATGACGGTGGCAAACAGGCTGCCGTAGCCCATGGCCACGGACATCGGCGTGAGGAACTGGGCGCTGGTGGCCTGCGCGGTGCGGTTGTCGCCGAAAATCCATTCGAGGATCTGCTTCACCACGGGCGGCGAGTGCTCCACCATCGGCCCCAGATTGAAGATGAGAGGAATGAGGCCCACGAAGGTCGTGATCTGCGTGAGGAAGATGGCGCGGAAACGGGACGCGCCGCCCTCCGTGACAGCGCCAGCCATGTCGCTGCCGTCATCGCGCAGCTCGTTGATGCGATCGACCAGCACGAGCGTGTCGTTCACGATGACGCCGGAGACGGCCAAGATGCCGCAGAGGCTCATCAGGCTCAGCGGCATCTCATGGAAGAGATGCCCGAGAGTGGCACCCACTACGCCGAAGGGGATCAAGATGAGCACGATGAGCGGCTGCAGGTAGCTCTTCAGCGGGATGGCGATGAGGGCGTAGAGGCTGAAAAGCACCAGCATGGAGGAAACGAGCAGCGCCTGGGAACTTTCCTTCTCGCCGCGAGCCTCGCCTTCAAAGCTCCAGCCGATGTGCGCATGCTGGGACATGAGTTCTTCAAGGAAGGGCCCGAGAGACTCACGCACCACACCGGGGTTCGTGGTGGCCTTGTTCACGTCGGCTGTGATGTTGAGGGCTCGGCGGCGGTCCACGCGTTTGATCGAGGTGAAGCCCTTGCCCACCTTCGCCTCGGCGACGCGGTTGAAGGGAATTTCGAGGCCGTTGGCGGCACGCACGCGCATGGAGTCGAGCGTGGCGAGTGATTTGCGATCCTCTTTCGGATAACGAAGCATCACTTTGACCTCGTTGCGGCCGCGCTGGATGCGCTGGACCTCGTCACCGAAGAAAACGGCACGCACCTGGCGGGCGAGGTCGTTCACGGTGAAGCCGAACTGCTGTGCCTCCGGCTTCAAACGAAGCTGAATCTCATTTCGACCCGAGTCGAGGCTGTCGGAGACATCGTAAACACCGGCGATGGTATTGAGACGCTCCTTGATCTGGTCGGAGAGGGCTAGCAACTCATCGGGATTCGTGCCGGTGAGCTGGATGTCGATCGGATCGCCGCTGCGCATGATCTCCGCGCGGAAGGTGAGCTCCTCGGCCCCCGGGATGCTTTTCGAGCCGTAAGCGGCCTCAATGCGCTTCCGCCAGTCGGTGGCCATGTCCACCGTGCTCACCTGCATGCTGCGCTCCTCGGGGCCGTAAGTCTCGATCGTCACCTCACCGCGATGACCACCGCTGCCGCCGGAGGAGCCGCGTGAGCTGCTGGTCATGCCGGAGTTCGAAATGATGCCGCGAATCACCGGACGGCCATCCGGGCCGACGTAGTCCTTCCGCATCTGCTCGGCGAGCTGGTAGATTTTGGCGATGTGATCATCGGTCGTCTCAAACGGCGTGCCATCCAGCATCGTCAGGCGGCACTCGATGCGTTCGGAGGCCACACGCGGAAAAAACGTCGTCGGAATACGGTCGCTGAAATAAATGGCGAACAACACGCCAAGCCCGCCAAAGACCGCGGCGAGCACGGAGTAGCGAAAATGAATGCAGAAGCGCAGCGAGGGCCGGTACACCTTCGTCACAAACTTCGCCAGCAAGCCTTCCGAGAAGCGATGCACCGGATCGAGCGCATCCGCCGCCGTGCTCAGGATGGGAAAACGATGCGCCAGATGGCTCGGCAGGATCAGTTTGGTCTCCAGTAGCGCCAGCAGCATCACGCTGATGAAAATGATGGCGATGGGCTGGAACATCACGCCAAAGTCGCCAAAGCCCGCCGCCATCGGCGAAAAGGCGGCGATGGTGGTGAGCACGCCGAAGGTGATCGGGGCCGCGAGACGTTGAACGCCCTCGATGGCAGCATCCAGCGCCGATCTTCCCTCCTGCTTGAAGGTGTCCACCTGCTCCGCGGTGACGATGGAGTCATCCACCACGATGCCGAGCACGAGGATGAAGCCGAAGACGGAGCTCAAATTGATCGAGAGATCGAACAGCGGCATCAACGCGAAGGCCCCGAGGAAGCTCATGCACATGCCCACCGCCACCCAGAACACCGCGTCGAAGCGCAGGAAGAGCCCCACACAGATGAAGACGAGGATCAGCGAGCTGCGGGCATTTTGCAGCAGCAGCGTGATGCGGCCCTTGACGATCTTCGAACGATCGTTCCAGAACTCAAGACGCACGCCGTCCGGCAGTTTGCTGCCTTTCGTGAGGATGTAGTTCTTCACATTCTCGGCGATCTCGATGGCGTTTTGCGACTTCTCACGCATCACGGTGATGGAGACGCAGCGTTTGCCGTCGAGGCGTGAGATGAGGAGGTTTTCGTTGAAGCCATCGGCAATCTTTGCCACCTCGCCGAGCGTGAGCTTGGTGCCGTCCGGTCGCGTGAGGATGACCACGCGGGCATAATCGGCGCCGCTGTAGGCCCGGCCACGCGTGCGAATGGAAACATCACCCGCTTCCGTCTGCACCACGCCGGCAGGCAGATCGATGGCGCTGCCGCGGAGGGCGGCGCTGATTTGATCCACGGTGAGGCCATATTTCCGCAGCGTGGCCTCGGGGATCTCGATGCTGATCTCGTAGGGCCGCACACCGCTGAGGTTTGCGTGCGAGATGCCGGGCAGCGAGGCGATCTCATCGCGGATCTGCTCGCCCAGGCGGCGCAGGTCACGCTCCGCCATGTCCGCCGCCAGCATGACGCTGATGACGGAGTCGAGATGGTCGT
>JBJONJ010000606.1:0-6632 GCA_046051905.1 Verrucomicrobiota bacterium | reverse complement strand
TAAAGTCCGCCTCCTGGGTGGCGGCAAGGTGCTGAGCGAATGCTGGTTCGGTGCCGCCGGGGTGATGGAGGGCGGGGTGTATCTAGGCATGGAATCGGCCCAGGGGGCAGAAGAGAAGGGGATGTCGTGGTACCTGGCCAAAACGGGCGCTCCGGCCATCCTGGCCGCGCCGCAGGCCTCCTGGCGTGATCCGAAGCTCTTCCGCGTTCCTGCAGAACGTGTCATGCGGGTGACGCTGACGCGGGCGGATGGCCAGATTGAGCTCTTCCGGGAGAATGAGCACATGCCCTGGGTGTTGCTGCGACCTCTGCGCACGCGGGCGGGCAAAGACCGGGTGAACGAGCTGCTTTCCGCTCTTTTGAACATCGAAATCTTGGAGGCGAAAGAGGCGGTGGCGGTCAAGGGCGGTGGCGCGCCGACGCCACCTACCGGGGAGGAGATCAAAGTGAAGGTCGAGACCTCGTCCAAGGATGAGAATTATGAAATCATCTTGAAAAAGCCCGCCGCGGAGAAGGAGGCCTCTACCACGGCCACGGCGGCCCACCGGAAGGCCTTTTTTTCCGTATCCGCCAAAAATTTGCTGCGCCTCTGGGGAGAGCCCAATTTGCTCCGTGACCATCTGCTCGCACAGATCAACGCGGAGGTGCTCAAGAGCATCTCGATCACAAGCCTTTCCTTTCCTGAAGTGAAACTACGCAATGAGCAGGGGACTTGGTTTCTCGAGCGCCACGGCCGGTGGGATGGGGCGAACGGGGAGCGGCTTAACCGCATGATCCAGGCGCTCAACACACATGAGATCATCGAGTTCAGCGCGGACACGGTGGCTGATCTCACCGCGTTTGGGCTGGACAAGCCATTCCAGTCCATCACTTGGACTTATCCTCAGTTTAAACCGATCAAGCTTTCCTTCGGCAGCAGCACGGACAGCACTAAGTTTTATGCCAAGTATGAGGATGAGCCTTTTGTTTACCGGATTGATCCGTCGCTCCTGCCCAATCTGCCGCCAGACAGCATCAAGTGGAAGGGGCTGGGAGCCTTGCGTTTTTCCACCTTTGCGCTTCGCCGGATCACTTTGTCACTTGGAGCTGCCCCGGCGCTGGTGTTGAACTACAAGCCTTCCACCGCAAGTTGGACTGGTACGAGGGCGGGGAAGGATGTTTCGGCGGACCTTGATCGGATCAAGACGGACCGCATGGCCGGCCTGCTCGCCAAGTTGACCGTGCAGGACTGGGCGGCGAGCCGGAGTGAGGCGTTAACAGCTTTGAAAAACCCTTACCTGCGGATTCAATTGCTGTTGGGCGAACCCGGAAAGGACGATGGCCCTGTGCGCGAGATGAATTTGGTTTTCTCTCCAACCCAAGTAAACACGGATACTGCGTTTTTTTACGGTCAGGTGGAAGGAGATCCAGACATTTTTTTCATGAGTAGGAAGGCCTTGTTGGAGGTGGTATCCTCTCCATTTAAAGACAAAGCAGGTTTCTAAGCTCGGGGAGGGATTTTACTGGGTCCAGTGTTCTGATCAGTAATAAATTTGATACTTAAGGTTATTTCTGAGTTCAATTGTCAGATTTTTGAGAATGTTTTTGCCTTTTTTGTGACGCAAACATTAGAATTGATAAATCGGTGGATTTCCTCTCCCGCAGGGGAGGCCATTGATGGTTCGTCCCAATCCTCTTTCATCTGCTTTTCGCCTCATGGACCGAGACATCCAACAGTTCGAAAGCCTGTGCATTTCGCGCAAGGTGGATGGGGGGGCTGTGGAGCTTTCACGGTCTCGGGACGAACTTGTCTTCCTGGCGTTCGACAAGCGTATCAAACGCCTCGTGGAGCTGCACATCCTAAACGGTGGTGATTCAATGGAGGTGCCTGCCAAGCGTTCGGCCTTTGATCGTGCGCATCAGGCCGAGGAGGTTCGAATGCTCTCCTTCATGCGGGTGCTGGAGATCGGTGAGGATAAGGGCTTGGTCTACTACACCAGCAATCTAAACGACGGCGAGTATCTGCAAGACTACGTCGCCCGACGCGGCGCGTTGTCGCCCTCGACGACGTTTGCGCTGCTGTACCAGTTGATTGATGACGTGTTGCAGATGAAGGCGCGTCATCCGCGCCTGCTTTCTAGGATATGCCTCAACCAGTTGCTCGTTAGCACGCTGGAGGACACCTTCCTGCAGCTTCGAGTGGTCGACTACGGGCTCTCCCGTGCCGATGTCGGGGAAATCGACTTTTCGAGGCTTGTGGCGCAGATTTGTGACGTCATGTTCCTGCTGCTTACCGGTCAGGTGCATCACGGTGACAGTCCGGACAGTTTCCCAACGCTGACCCAGCTTCCTAGCAGTCTTCGTAGCACGATGCGCAAGGCGCTGATGGACCCGCGGAACGCCCCGGCTTCCTTGGAGAAGCTGCGTGACGAGGTGCGGGAGGCATTTACCGCGCTGACTAGCTCCTCGCAGGGCAGAAATCTGCGAAAGCACTTGGTGGTCATCGGTCCGTTGCAGCCGCGATCACACCTCCAGGACCTCCTACTGGAGAATGTGCCGGTCCAGACCATCTTTGGCAGCCGTTTCCGGGTGGAGGATCATGAGAATGGCCGCCGGTATCCTTTCTGTATCCCCGCGGTCAATGCCAAGTCCGAGCAGCTCATTACTGTGCACATGTTGCCGCCCTCGCGGATCGTGGACAAGTCGATGTATGAGGCGGTTCCCCTGCAGATCTGGCGTTTTAAGGCTGACCGGCATCCCAATATTCTGCGCTCGCTCAGCTGGTGGGAGGGTCCCGATTGGACCTTCCTCACCGAGGAGCGCGAGTCAGGTTTTACGCTCAGCCGCTTGATGGCCGAGCGGGGGGCGCTCAATCCAAATGAACTGATTGTGTTGATGCGGCAGGTGCGCTCGGCGCTGGAGCAGGCGATGGAATGTGGTGTGCAGCGTTTGGATCTGCATCCGTCGAATATTCTTCTGAGTGTGGGTAAAAACGGGCCGACCATGGCCCGTGAGGCGGTGCGGCTCATGCAAAAGCGGCTGAATGCCTGGCCGCCTTTCATGGTGAAGATCCGGCCGCATCTGACCATGCGCAGTTTGTATGAGCCTCTGCTTGGGGGCTTCGACACCGACACGTCAGAATCGGAAGAGCACCTCCGTGACCGCGACTTTCGTCATCGCTCCTTCGTTGTGCTCGCCGCTTATTTGCTGGCTGGAGAGCGTCAGATGGGTGGAAACCTGCAATTAGGCGAGTCCGTTTCCGAGTCGACGGCGGCGTTTGTCCGCGACGCTTGGGATCAGGCGCAGTCCCAAGGGAAGGCGATGTCCCCCATGGAATTCATGGATCGGTTTGAGGCCACGCTTTCCGCTCCGGTGGTCGATTTGGCCTCACGTCTGCGAGGTGAGTTGGTGCCTGTGGAGCAGATGGAAAGTGCCGGGGCGATTTCGGATTTTGATGAGGATTGGTCCGGGGCGGAGGCTGCCCTGGCGGAAAAGGCATCTCAGGCTCGAAAGGCAGCCGGGTTCCGTCCATACGGTGAAAGCAGAGACGGCAGGCCGTGGGTGGTTTGGGCAGCGGTGGCCGTCGTCCTGCTTGCCTGTGGAGCATGGTTCTGGCTGGATCGCCCTGTGCCGGGTGCCTTCGTCCAGAATAGCAAGAGCAAGGCTCAAGGCCCCGTCATGTCAGCGAAAAAATCGGATGGCATCCTGTTTGCCAAGCGATTGAAGACTCATTCTGAGATGTCGCCTCCCGTCAAACCGATGGTCAGGTCGGAGGATGAAAAAAAGATGTCGGCCAAGCCCGAATTTGCTGGGATCATAGCCGCCAGCAATCCGCTTCAACAAGCCTCAGAGGCGGTCACGCTCAAGCCGTCCGATGAGGCTCTTGCGGTTAAACCGGAAGATCCCAAAGTATCCGAAAAGCATCCTGTGACCATTCGCAAGGCCTTGCTTCCCACTCCGGAGGAGCTCGAAAAAATGAAACAGGGGCGGGGGCAGCGTAATACCGGCCAGTTGTCTGATCAAAACACGGCTTCACCTATCGTGCAGGCGCGTAACTAGCCTCCTTTTGCCTGCCCAATCAGCCATCATGCCGTCTCAGCGTCGATCCAATCTGAGATTCATTGCGAAACTCTGGATTTTGCATGGGCGGAAAGCAGGGCGACCGCTAAAAACTCCTGAATAGCGGCATCAAACGTGAGGTCGGCCTCTTGATGACAGATTTGCGGTTGGCTGCGGGCTTTTCTTTCACCCGTTGCCAATACCCACATACCCACTAGTTCAAACCGCGTAACCCAGGAGAGACTGATGAAGGTTAATAATATAGTCGTTGTATCAATCGGCCAGGCTGGCAATCAGATTGCGGCCTTGTTCTGGAAGACCATCTGCGAGGAGCACGGCATTGACCCGCTCACCGGCCAGACCGCCCAAGGACAGGAGCCACGGGGGACTGGAGCGCGTTCTTCACGCGTCTCGGCGAGGGCAGTGGCGGCAGCTTCGTCCCGCGTGCCGTGAGGGTGGACCTCGAGCCCAGCGTCATTGAGAACGTTAAGGCCACCTCCGGCTCGCTCTTCAATCCCGCGAACCGCATCTCCCGCACTTCCCCGGCAAGCTCAACACTGACCTTAACGAGTTTGTCACGAACCTCGTTCCATTCCCTAGCAACCACTTCCTCACGGCCTCCTTCGCTCCGATGCGTGCACCGGGCCAGGAAGGCTAGGTGCGCATCAATTTCCCGGATGGCGCCCGTGAAGCCTTCTCACAGGACAAATTCACTGCCGCCATCGACTGGACGAACGGCGTCTATCTCTCCGCCTGCGCTCTCTTCCACGGCGATGTGAAAGCCAAGGAAGTCGAGGAAAACATGGCGGCCATCCGCAAGACGCTCAACTTCGCCTCCTACGTGCCCACCGGTGTGAAGCTCGGTGTCGCCGAGACGGCTCCGGAAGGCTTCGCATCCTCCGGCCTTGCCCTCGTGAACCACACCGGCATCGCCGTCGTCTTTGAGCGTTTCATCGCGAACTTTGACATCATGTTCGACAATCATGCCTACACACACTGGTATGAAAATGCTGGCGTCAGCCGCGACATGATGGCCACCGCCCGCAATACCATCGCCAACCTCGCCAAGTCCTACCGCGACGCCAGCTAAGCATGGATGCCACCCTTGAGTGCCAGATAGCCACCGCCTCCCGGAGTGTCGAGGAGGCGCGTCGGCAGGCGTATCATGATCCATCGCGCATTGGCAGCCTCGTCGAGCAGATCAGCGGCCTCGCTGACCTCCGTCAAAAGGAGGGAGACTTCAGCAAGGCTCCCGCGTCGCCTCCGTCTATAACAACCTCGGCGTTCCTTACTACGCGCGGCTGGATGTGGATCGCGCCCAAGAAATGCACGAGCGGGCCCTCACCATCCCTCAAAGCCTCAATGAGGGCCAGATGGACCCCGCCGATCTCTCGCAGACCTTCATCACCTTGCCGCCGTGTACAAAGCCAGCGGTGATTTCCAAAAAGCCGAAGCCAGCATCGACCGGCCAAGCGCCTCCGCGCCGCCCTGAATGGCTTCCATCCCAATCCCCGCCGTTCCGCCTCCCTGCTCGTCGATAAGAACGTCTGATTTCATCCCTTCGCAGGGTTAGATGGTGGAACAGAAAGAGGGTGTGTCACTCGAGGACAACCCTGTCCGCCAACACCAGCAGCACCAGCTTCTTGACCTGAAGCCGCTCACCCGCCTTCACCGCTTTGCGATACAAGCTCACGCGGTTGATCTCGCCGGGGAAGAGCTGTGTCTCGGGCACATCGACCTTGGTGAAGCCGGCTTTTTGCAGCGCTTCCTCCTGACTTGCTGCTTTCGGGCGAATGGTCGGTGTGAGGGCGAAAAGAGTGCCGGGCTTGGTGACGGTCACGTCGAGCTTTTCGATGCTGGTGCGATGAAACGGCAGGTCTTTGACCGCTTCGGGCATTTCGTCGATGACATACTCGCGATCGGTGAAGAGCTTCACGCCGCGTTTCATGAGGGCAGGCTCGGGTGGCGGTGGTGCGGGCCAGGCGATGCGCTTGTGGCCGGTTTGTGGCTCGAACTGGCCCACGGACTCCAGTTTGCCGAACATGATGCGGTCGGTGCTGCCGCCGTGGTCGCTTTGGGTGACGGTGAGCCAGAGGGTGCCTTCGTGTTCGTGGAAGGTGGGATACTGGAATGAGTGCGGCGACTCGAAGCGGTATTTGCGCTGCCAGGTTTTGCCGTCGCGGGAGATGTCCACGTTGAAGACGCTGCGATTGCAGTTCTGGATCTTGGTGTTCTCCTGCCAGCCGAGGTAATAGATGCCACCGAATTGATCGAAGGTCGGCTTTGAGTTGAGGCCGTTCGGCACGAAGGGCTTTGGCTCGGCGACGGTCCAGGTTTTGCCGTCGCGGGAGATGTCCACGTTGAAGACGCTGCGATTGCAGCTCTGGATCTTGGTGTTCTCCTGCCAGCCGAGGTAATAGATGCCGTTGAACCTATCGAAGGTCGGTTTGGAGTTCAGGCCGTTCGGCACGAAGGGCTTCGGCTCGGCGACGGTCCATGTTTTGCCGTCCTGGCTGGTGGTGAAGTGGTAGTTGCCCGCGTCGTTGCGCACGATGGCCATCCAGGTGCCGTCGGGCAGGCGGTTCACGGCAGATT
>JBJONJ010000605.1:0-7407 GCA_046051905.1 Verrucomicrobiota bacterium | reverse complement strand
CCAGCAATGCGCCCGCGCCATCGATCGCCACCAATCAAAACCCGGTGAAGTGGATGCTCGCGAAGGACTGGTTGCCGTTTCAACGCAAGACCTTCAACACACCCGCTTTCCCCGGCTACATCAGCGGCCACAGCACCTTCAGCCGCGCCGCCGCGGAGGTGCTCGCCAGCATCACTGGCAGTGTTTATTTCCCCGGCGGCCTCCATTCACACACCTACGCGGCGAACACGATGCAGATCGACAAAGGTCCGAGCACCAACGTGACACTGCAATGGTGCACCTACTACGACGCCGCCGATCAGGCTGGTCAATCGCGACGCTTCGGCGGCATCCACCCGAGCGAGGACGACTTCCACGGGCGTCACGTCGGCTCGCTCGCCGGTCAAAGCGCCTTCGCCCTCGCGGAGAAGTATTGGAGCGGCAGCATCTTCGGCGAAAGTCTTTCGCCAGCCGTCACCCTCGGCTCCGGCAATGCCACGCTGCGCTGGACTGCCGTGCGTGGCATGTATCAAAAAGTGCAGGTCTCTACCGATCTCATCACCTGGACCGATGCCACCGCCGCATCGCAGACCTACGACACGAAAGCCTTCTGGACGGACACGAGCCCCGATCCCACGGGCAAATTCTACCGCGTGGTGTGGTCGGCAGTGCCGTGAGACAGCTCAAGAGACCCTCGTCACGCGTCTCCAGAAAAAGTCCAACTCGCGGGCCAGCACGCTCATCACCTGCGCGGGCGTGGCTTGCAGGGCACCGCATTCAGACTCCTTGATGATGCGCTGCATGGCATAGAGCGAGGCCACGCTGGTCGGATCCAGATGAATCGCATCCAGCATCGGCTCCACGATGGCCGGGAAGGCATCGCTCATGCGAAGAATGGACCAGCTCTGCTGTTCGCGGTCCATCTTGAATGTGACCAGCTTCACTTTGGGCATCGCGTCGCCGAGAGCCTGGGCGGCGGCGCTCGTCTCGGCAGCCTTGCCCGCGGCAAAGCTCGAAAGCGTGCGCCAGTAGGCCGCGTCGGCGAAACTGGCCATGCCGAAGAGGATTTCGAGGCCTTGCAACGACCAGCCCATCACCTGGCGGCCTGCCATGCCGGGCAACTCATGCTCACTGAAACGCACGAGCGGGAAGCGGCGGCCCGCGAGGCGGATCAGTTCGCCCACCTTCGCATGATCCAGCGGCAGCGATTCGGCCTCGGCGGACATTTGCAGCCGCAGCGCCTCGTAACGACCGCGTAGCACTTCCCGCTCAGCTTCAGCCGCGGGCGGAGCAGTGGGAAGCGGAGGCGGTGCGGTTGATAAGGGAGGCGGTGGCGCAGACTCCGGAGCCAACACCGGCTGCGGCACATGCGGCGGCGGTGGTGAAGTCGAAGGCATGGCAGGATGGCGAAGCTTGCCCAGCATCTCGCGCAGTTTTTCAAAGGCACCGGTGGCCTGTGCTGACATTTCCGGAGTCGGCGGCGACGGTTCGTTTTCTTGCGGAAGGGCCGCCACAGGCTCGGCGAGACCCTCCGCAATCGTGCGGGCATGCTCGACGGTTCCAGAATCAAAAATCTGCGCCGGGTCCGCTGGAAGCTCCGGCATGGGCGGCGGCTCGCTGATGGCCGGAATGACCAATGGAAGGCTTTCGACAGCCTCGAAGCTTGTCTCGACGTTTTCATTGTCCTCGACCAACCCGCCGCCAAAGGCCTCCGCGGGGGAGGGCGGCGTGTTGAGAAACACTTCCCACTGCCTCGCCAGATGCCGCAGGAAGCCACGGGCCGAAACCGAACCCAGCGGACGACCGAGGAAGTAGCGCTTCACATCCACGAAAACCTCAAATTCATACCGCTGCTCCGGCGTGACATCCGCGATGTCCAGGCGCATGCGCAGCAGGTCGGCGGCATCGGCCTCGGTGAGGCCGCGAAGCAGCAATTGCGAGCTCGTGAGGCGGTCCTCCATCGCACTAGGCAGATGATGGCCAAAAGTCGCCTGCCATACGTCTTGATTCAGGCTCATCACCACGTGCACACCATCCATCTCCGCCATGTCGAGCAGCAGCGCGGCGATCTTTAAACCGGCGTCCGGATTGCGGTAGTAGGCATCGAGATGGTCCACCATGACCACGACCGGCCTCCACAGACCCAGCACACGAAGAAACGTCACCGCGCCATCCTGGTCCTCATCGGCCGCCAAGGCCATCAAGGGAACGCTAGAAGCGGCGCTGCCTTCCTGCGCATGATGCAGCATCGCATTCAGCCACATCTCGATCACTGCGGGCGTCGCAGCGACTTTTTGTGCCGCTTGATGAGTCAAAGGCTTTGTCAGCGCCGATCCATGCCGCCGCAGCCATTCACCGATCAACCGCGCCGAGCCGGCGGGATCAAAAATCTCCACGGGATTGCCGCTTAGCACCCGCTGCGCCTGATCGGGGTTCGCACACGGAAGCTGGCCGGAGCCGATCAATTGGCGCACGAGATTCGCACACACGCCAGCGCAGGCTTCACGCAGCCGCGTCCAGCCCGGACGACCGGTTTCCGCCCTCGCCATGGATTCGAGACCGCGTTTGGCCACCGACACCAAGCTGATCGGGTCCTCCATACGAAACGCCAGCGGCACCAGCACGATCTGGCCGCCCGCCGCGGAGGCCAGACGGCCAAGAAGATGCGTTTTGCCATAGCCTGCACGCGGCGCGGTGAGCAGTAGTAAAGGCTGCCCGCCCCCAAAACCTCCGAGACGCTCATCGATCGAACTGGTGAGCTGCCGCAGCACGTCCACGTTCATGCCCGGCACGGAGCGTGTCTCCTCGACCGCATACGGGCCAGAGCACACATCCTCCGCGAACGGATTGGGCAATGACGAAGCTGCCACCAGAGGCAATCCCTCGGCTTCTGCTGGCAATGGTGAAAATGGCGATTCGGAGGCTTCCACGAAAACACAGCATTTATGGACGCAGCGAAGTCACGCGAAAGTAAGTTTTTGGTATTGACGACATTCTCTCAAATGAGAAACGCAGATCTGGGACCATTTTAGACCGGTTTTCAAAATGTCTGTCCGATTCCCGCCGGCGGGGCGGCCTCAGTGGCACCGGCATTCGCTCCTTAGCTAGGGTTCCAATAGCCTCCCCGCTCTTTCCTTGCCACGGAGTCCCCCTCCCCGCGCTCGCCGGTCACTTGAGACATTCAATTTCAGAAACGGTCTACACCTCCAGCCTTCGAGTCCGTCTGGAATCACTCGGATGTGCGTACGCCTTCCAGCGTGATCTGCCACTGCTCCTGACCGCGAAAAAAACTGCGCTGCAACCGCATGGCCACATCCCATGGCGGCTGAGGCAACCTGCCAATGGGCGCATTGAACCACACGCTGTCCATCCCCGCCCCATCCTGCGTAAGCATCAGGCGCAGATGCTTGCCCTTGATGCTGCGGCCTGGAAGCTTCGGATTCACTCGACGGCACAAAAACAACGGCTCGGGGTTCTTTTGCCCAAAAGGCTCCATCAGCTTGTAGTTCTCCAGAAACGACAGCGTCAGGTCCTTGAGGCGCACTTCGGCATCGAGCTCCAAAACAGGTGTCATCGCCTCATCACTCAGCGCCTGCCTGGCCGCGACCGAAAACGCCTCACGGAAGCGGTCGATCTTCGATTCCTCAACGGAGATGCCCGCAGCCATCGCATGGCCACCGCCACCGAGCAAATGATCCCGGCAGATGTCAATAGCCTCAACGAGCGAAAAACCGGGAATGCTGCGACCACTCCCCTTCCCCACCCCGTTCTCATCGAAGGAGACGAGGATGGTGGGACGATGGCAGAGACGCGAAATACGCGAGGCGACAATGCCAATGACACCTGGATGCCAGTTCCGCGAGCCGAGCACGATGGCAGAGAGCTCGTTGAGGTCTCCCAGCGTGGCCAGCATGGCCTCCGCCTCAGCATGCACGGCCTGCTCGACGTTCTGACGGTCCTTGTTGTGCGCTTCGAGGAGATTCGCCAGCTCGGCTGCGGTCTCCATTTCGCAGGCGAGGAGGAGTTCCAGCGCCTTCAATGCCGTGTCGAGCCTGCCTGCGGCATTCAAACGAGGTCCGAGCCGGAAGCTCACATGGTGCGTCTGCACCAGGCCATCGACACCGGCGAGCTGCTTCAAGGCTCGCAAGCCCAGCCGCTGCGTCTGCGCCAACGCCTCCAAGCCACGGCGGACGAGAAGGCGGTTCTCGCTCACCAGCGGCACGAGGTCCGCCACGGTGCCGAGAGCCACGAGATCGAGCGTCTCTTTGAGGTCAAAATTCGGCGCGGGACGTGTTTTGAGCAGCGCATGCGCCACCTTGAAGACCAGGCCCGCTGTGCAGAAGTAATGCCAGTCCTCGCCAAGCTTCGGATTCACCAAAGCGAGGCACTTTGGCCGCCCCAGCGGTGATAGCTCATGATGATCGATGATGACGCAATCCACGCCCTGCTCCGCCAACCACGCCGCCTCATTGAGGGAAGTGGTACCGCAATCGAGCGCAATGAGCAGGTCCGGCTTTCCAAACAATTCGAAGCATTTGGCGAGGCCATCGCTGCTCAGGCCATAGCCTTCCTCCATGCGTGAGGGCAGGAACAGGTTCGTCTCCAGACCATAGGCCTTCAAAACAAGGTGCAACTGCGCCATCGAGGTGACGCCATCGACATCGTAATCGCCGTAGAGCACCACGCTCTGCTTCTCATCCACTGCCTTCAGGATACGCTCGACCGCGGCGGGCATCTCCGGCAGCAGACGAGGGTCCCCCAGCGTGGCCAGCTTGGGCACAAGGAAGTCCCGCGCCTTGTCTGCCGTGGTGATGCCGCGCTGAGCCAGCAGGTGGGTGAGCAGGGGCGGCAGTCCGGTCTCTGCCGCCAGTTCGGCCGCGCCTTCGGCGGCTGGCTTCACGAGCCAGCGCGGCGGGCGGATAGACATAGCGGGAGTTTCGGACATGCGTTGATTGCGAAGAGTTTGTTTCCTTGTATGGAGCCTGCGCGGCGGCTAGTCAAAGAATCGCTACTCAGCGCACGAACAGGCTCCGCCTCTGGAAGAAACAATGCACGCAGAACACGCAGGAAGATGGTGGCTCGCGGCGATGGCAGTCGTGCTCATCGCTGCCGGATCGTTTTTTGCCTGGCGGCTATGGATTTCTTATCAAATGACCTCCGTGAGCCGCTCGTGGCCGGAGGTCGAATGCCAAATCGAAGCCTCGCGCATCGTCAGCGCACGCCCGACGCCCACCTCGCCACTCGCTCATCGGGTGGAGATTCGATACCGCTATGAATTCGGCGGTTCCACGCATGTCTCCACCCGCATCCGGCATGTCGAGTCCGCCCCCAGCGCTCATCTCGACAAGGTTCAGGCCGTGCAACAGCAGTTCCCCACCGGCACGCAGCGGGTCTGCCGCGTGAATCCCGAGAACCCGGCTGAGGCCGTGCTCCTCTCAGGCACACGAGCCGCACTCTACTCGATCTGGTTTCCCCTGCTCTTCGTCGCCGGCGGCATCGGCATGCTGATGGGCATTTTTCGCCGCCGCCACGCACCTGCCACTTCATGAAGCTCGAACAACACGTCACCTCGCTCGGCACGCTGCTGCCATTTCTATTTGAAGCCTTTGCCGAGGTCAAAAAGACCAAGGTCCGCCAGTGGCTCAAGCACGGTGCCGTGCAGGTGAACGGCCGCGCCGTCACGCAATTCGACCACGCCTTGAAGCCTGGCGACAAAATCGCCATCAAACCACAGAAGAAGCCGGTCGAGGAACTCTCCCCCCTGCCCCCGGGACTCAAAATCCTTCACGAGGACTCTTCCATCCTCGTTGTCGAGAAACCAGCAGGCTGGCTCACCATTGCCAAAGACTCCGGCAAAGGGCGGAACATCTACTCCGTGCTTACCGATCATGTCCGCTCCGTCACGCCCAAGCTCCGCGTCTGGATCGTCCATCGCCTCGACCGCGAAACCTCCGGTCTCATCGTCTTTGCCAAGACCGAGGATGCCAAACAGACGTTGCAGCAAAACTGGCAGGACTTTGAAAAACGCTACCTCGCTGTCACCGAAGGCATCCCAGCCAAGCCCCAGGGCACCTTTCGCTCCCATCTCGACGAATCGAACCCGCTCCGCGTTTACAGTGCCGCGCCGTCCGAAGACACCCGCGAGGCCGTCACCCACTATCGCGTGCTGAAAAGCCATCAAGGACGTGCCTTGGTGGAACTCAACCTCGAAACCGGCCGCCGCCACCAGATCCGGGTGCAGCTCTCCGACGCCCGCTGCCCCGTCTTGGGCGACTTTCGTTACGGAGCCAAGAGCGATCCGGCCAAACGCCTCGCCCTGCACGCCAGTCAGCTCATTTTTGACCATCCCGACGATGGTCGAAAGCTGCGCTTCGAGTCGCCTTTGCCAAAAAACCTGGCAGCGCTTGTCTAAAGGAGGTTGTTCGACTGCCAAAAACCAAAGCCCCAAGCCTCCGAAAGGAAACTTGGGGCTCGTTGAGAGAAGTGGAGCAAACTCAGATCAAGCCTCGGCCGTCTCGGCTCCTTTGTGACCAAGCTGTTTGACGGCGAGATTGAGTTGATCGTATTCGATCGGCTTCTTGATGACCGTGACCGGGCCGTGAGAAAGAATGCGGCTGAGGATCTCCGAATCCGGATAACCGGTGATGACCACGATCGGCAGGTCGGGATAAAGCGCCTTCAACTGGGAGTAAACCTCATCACCGGACACATCCGGGAGTTTCAAGTCGAGAAACACGAAGTCGAATTTTTGCTTCCTAGCCATGGCGATGGCCTCAGCGCCAGTTCCAACGACTAGGCGTCCGAAACCAGCCTTCTTGAGGAACTGCTTGAAGAGAGCCTGCAGCGCGGGATCATCGTCAACAACCATTACGGTCGGCTGGCCACCCTCTTCTTCTTTGCGCAACACATCGCGATCCAGCAGGCTGCGCTTGATGCGCCAGCGACCTCCGATCTGCACTGCTGGAAGCTGTCCGCGCTGGACGAGGTAATAGACGGTCGGAAGCGGAATGCGGAGGTACTCCGCAGTCTCTTTAACCGTCATAAGTTCGGGCGGTGCTGTATCGGCCATAAGGGGTGTGGTTGAGAATCTGGATTGGGGTTATTGGAAAACTCGGAAAGGAACGGTCCTGAGATAATTGAAAGTTTTTACATAGAAAATATAATCTTAAGCGCTTTATCGGCGCATCAGAAGAAGTGATTATCGATAATAATAGATAGATTTGCGAATTAGTGTCACAAATGCAACATCAAATTGCCACCATACGCAAATCTTCGGAATTCATGAAATCTTTCATACAAATAGACTCCTTCCACAAACAAAGGAGCAACTAGAGCCAGTGCATCTAATCCCGGTTTCCCCCACCATGTCTGCCAGATCGCTCGATGGACTGAAATCCTCACATTGACCATTCCCAGTTGCACCACTGC
>JBJONJ010000604.1:0-8182 GCA_046051905.1 Verrucomicrobiota bacterium | reverse complement strand
GCTGACCGTTTTTAGCGAGGGTGGCGATGATGCGGTGGGGGTGGTTGTCGGCGGGGTAGTCGGTTTGGGCGGTGGTGAGGGTTTTGCCGTGGCGGATGGCCCAGATGAGCTTGCCGCCGCTGAGATGGAGCGCGTAGCCGGTGCTGGCGCCGCCGTGGGCGATGAGGATGGCATCGCGCTGCGCGGTGGTGACCTCGCAGGTGAGGGTGAAGGGCGTGTCGGCGATCTGCGGAGCGTTTTCGGCGTTGATGGTGTCGCCGGGCTTCATCGAGGAAAGGCGGTTTTCAACCGCCTTGGCATCGGCGCTTGAAAAGCGCCGTTCCTTGGGCTTGTCACTCGTCGGATAGAGCGTGACGGGGTTTTCGACCTCACCGGGCGGGCGGCGGGATGTGGGTTCGTCGCCGCCGATCTCGGTGGTCATCTTTTCGGCGAGGGCGGTGAGCTTGGCGACGATGTCGGGATACTGGGCGGCGAGGTTGGTTTTTTCGCCGATGTCTTGATCGAGCTGGTAGAGGCGCGGGTTCTTTTTCGCATCGTCGGCGGCTTCTTGGCCCATGGTTTCTTTTTGCGTGGTGAGGGCGAGCTTCCACGGGCCTTGGCGAACGGCTTGGAGGTTGTAGCTGGAGAAGTAGTAGTGCGCTTCGCGTGGGGAGTCTTTGCTTTGACCAAAGAGCAGCGGGGAGAGGTCGCGACCATCGATCACGGGCTGCGCGGGCACCTCGGCTCCGGCGATTTTCATGCAAGTGGGCAGCACGTCGATGGTGCCGGCGACGGCATCGCTCACGCTGCCGGGGGCGATCTTGCCGGGCCACCACGCGAGCGTGGGGACGCGCACGCCGCCTTCCCAGGTGCTGCCTTTGCCGCCGCGCAGGGGGGGCGCGCTGCCGCCATCGGGGCCTTTGATGAGCCAGGGGCCGTTGTCGCTGGTGAAGATGACGAGCGTGTTGGTGTCGAGTTGTAGCTCGCGCAGCGTGTCGAAGACGCGACCGACGCTGGCATCGACCTCCTGCACCCAATCGCCAAAGCGGCCGTTTTGCGAGCTGCCCTGGAAAGTCTTGCCGGGATGGATGGGCGTGTGCACGGCGGTGTGCGGGAAGTAGAGGAAGAAGGGCTTCTCTTTGCTGCCGCGGATGAACTTCACGGCCTCGTCGGTGTAGATTTCCTCGATGCGATCCTGGTCCGCCTCATCGAGCAGGCGCTCCACCTGATCATCTCGCACGAGTGGCACGACGCGGCGACCGTCCACGCTCGCCGTTTTGAGCATGTCATTGGAATACGGGATGCCGAGATAGTGATCAAAGCCCTGTTTCGTCGGCAAAAACGCCGGTTGGTCGCCCAGGTGCCATTTGCCGATGCACCGCGTGGCATAGCCCAGCGGCCGCAAGCGATCCGCGATGGTATGCTCCTGCGGATGCAGCCCGTTTTTGCTCCCTGGCGGATACACCCCTGGCACCGAAACGCGTGTGCCATAGCACCCGGTCATGATCTGCGCCCGCGACACGCTGCACACCGGCGCGGCGTAGAACGACGTGAGCTTCATACCCTCCTGCGCCATGCGGTCGAGATTCGGCGTCTTCTGCTTCACCGCGCCGAAGGGACCAATGTCGCCGTAACCGAGGTCGTCGATGAAGTGGATGATGATGTTCGGCGGCGGAGCAGCCGCATAGAGCGAAGAGCTGAGGGCGAAGAGGGAGAGGAGAGCACGAAACATGGACCATTGAACGAAGCGCATACTCTCAAACCTTCAGACGGCCTTGCGCGACAGCAGGAAGCTCAATGGTCTGAATAATCACCGTCTTTTTATCTCCACGCCTTGGACGAAGAGTTCAAATGAAGGCTGATTCGCTTTCATTTCCTTCATCGTTTTGGCCCATAGTTCCAACTGTATAAATGAGTCGGAGCTGACCAAGAATGAAAGCAGGTGATTCCCATACCATCTGGAATGGTAGTGGTACAAAGCCACTTGGCCGAATTCAGGGTTCATGATGATGCCAACCTTTGTGAACCTAACGGAATCGTCGTGAACGTCGTGAATTCCGTCCAAGTAGCTTAAAGCACATCCTTCCGCGTTCTTTGGAAAGTGCTGATCAAACCGCGAAGAGACATCCATCGTTATGGTTGGACTGCTTGCATCAAAATTGCCATGCTGCTGAAACAATCTCTGTGATTGCGCAGGACCATCAGGGATTTTTCTTTCCCAGCCTTTTGGCACCATCAGCGTCCCCGAGAAGGATTCTTGCTTCCAGTCGAGGCGTTTGATGTGTGAACACGATGCGAGGAGCAGAAGTAAAACTGGAAGAAGTAAGCGCATAGTCGAGTGCCGGACTCTGAACTATCGTTAATCGAAACGCGGCCTTAGAAATTAAACAGCAGTTGTCCGAGCTTGTGGGGATCGAAACCGGGGCGGAAAGCTCCCATGTGATGGGTTTTGATGCGGTAAGTGCCGCCTGCGGTTGGCGGATGGCTGTATTGTCCGCTGTTGCCTGCTTGAATCCGCTGAATGAGCAGCCCCACGATCTTTTCGACCGTGTGGGCGGTGGCTGGATCAGCCTCGCGCAGGTAATGATCAAGCTGTTCAGCGGTGGCATTCATAGTGTGAGTTTAGCAAACGGGCTGCGAGACGGCAAGGTGTGAGATTTGGCTCACTTCTTCACCGGCACCACCGGCCCTGTGCCCTGCGGGCGGCTGGTGCGCGGTTTTTCGATCTTGGTGGCGGTGGCGGGGAGCGCAAACGGCACCATCGCGGCCTCGGGCAGCACTTTGAGTTTCAGTTCTTTGATCTCGACGCGGTTGAGGTTGCCTTTGTGGAGCTGGATGGCGAGCAGTCCTTCCAGGGTGCGTTTGTCGGCGTGGTGGTCGATGAGCTCGGAGGTGGGCTGGCCGTTGATGAAGTGCTGGAGGCGGTTGCCCTGCGCGATGATGACATACTCGTTCCACTGGCTCACATCGACCTTCACCGGCGCGTGCTCGCTGAGCTGCCAGAGGGCACCGTCGGGATCGAGCATGACGTTTTTGCCGTTCAGGCCGAAGATGCCGCGGCCGCGCTCCTCGTAGGTCATGCCGGTGTGCTCGATGGCGGGATGAATGTCGCACTGGTAGCCGGTGATGACCCACGGGGCCACATCCTTCAACTCGCGGCTGCGATACTGGATGCCGCTGTTGTTATCCCCGATGACGCGGACGGTGGCACGCAATTCAAAATCCTTCACCGTGCCGCCGCGCCAGATGAGGAAGCTGTTGTTCGCCATGGCCTCCGGTGCGGGATTCGTGCCGATGACGATGCCGTTCTCGACTTTCCAGAGTTTGGGATCGCCGTCCCAGCCGGTGAGGTCTTTGCCGTTGAAGAGCGGGACGGCGTCGCCTTCGGCGGCGAATGAGGAAATCAGAATGAGGAAGGACGAAAGGAGGAGAAGCGGGCGCATGGCAGTGGTGAGTGAGAACGCTGGCATGCCTAGCTTTCGCTCATCGGATGGGCGGATGGCCGTGTCTGGAAGTGGGCGGCAACATGCTGGCTTCAGCCGCGCACGCGTTCGACGTTCGCGCCGAGGGCGGCGAGCTTATCGTCGAGGTGCTCGTAGCCGCGGTCGATGTGGTAGAGGCGGTTGATCTCGGTTTTGCCTTCGGCGACGAGGCCGGCGAGGACGAGGGCGGCGGAGGCGCGGAGATCGGAGGCCATGACGGGTGCGCCCTTCATGGGAACGCCGCCGCGGATGCGGGCGGTGGCACCTTGCAGGTCGATATTGGCTCCCATGCGCTTCATTTCGGCGCAGTGCATGAAGCGCTGCGGGAAGATGGTCTCGGTGATGGTGCTGGTGTCCGGGATGACGCAGGCGAGGGCGCAGAACTGCGCCTGCATATCGGTGGGGAAGCCTGGATAGCAGAGGGTGGTGAGATCGAAGCCTTTGGCGTTCGGATTCGGGCGGACGGTGATGCTGTCTTTGGTGATTTCGAGCGGGAAGCCGCATTTCACCATGGCATCGGTGATGGCTTTCATGTGCTCGGGCATGACCCGCTTGAGCGTGACGCCTTCGCCGAGCATGGCACCGGCAACAAGGAAGGTGCCGGCCTCAATGCGATCCGGGATGACGATGTGCTCGGCGCCGTGGAGTTCCTTCACGCCTTCGATGACGATGCGGTGGGTGCCGGCGCCTTCGATTTTGGCACCCATTTTGATGAGGAAGTTGGCAAGGTCTTCGACTTCAGGCTCGGCGGCGGCTCCTTCAATGATGGTGGTGCCTTTGGCGAGCACGGCGGCCATCATGACGTTGTCGGTGCCGAGAACAGTGGAGCCGTGTTTGCCCATCAAATTCATCGGACCGCCTTTGAAGCCTTTTTTGGCGTTCACATGGATGTCGCCGCCATCGACCTGAATCTGGGCTCCGAGGGCTTCGAGGCCTTTGAGATGGAGGTCAACGGGGCGGTCGCCGATGACGCAGCCGCCGGGCAGGGAGACGGTGCACTTTTTCAAACGGCCGGTGAGAGGCCCGAGCACGCAGATGGAGGCCCGCATCTTCCGCACGAGGTCGTAAGGGGCGATGGATTTGATCTTCTCGGCCTTCACGACGACGACGCCGGAGGCTCGCTCGACCTCGGCTCCGAGCTCGCCGAGGATTTGAAGCATGTAGTTGGTATCCGAGAGGTCGGGGACACGGCGGATGGTGCAGGTGTCCTTGGTGAGAAGGGTGGCGGCGAGGATGGGCAGAGAGCTGTTTTTCGAGCCGCTGATATTGACGCGGCCTTTGAGCGGGGTGCCGCCGTGGACGATGAGCTTTTCCATGATGTGAAAGGCTTTCTGCCGCGATTTGAGGTGCGGGCAAGGGAATGTTTGGAAGGACGGTGTGATGCCGCCTGCGGCGGAATGACGAATTTCCGAATGGCGAATGAAGAAGCGAAGCGGTTAGCGCTTGGAGCGGTCGTTGAAGGCGGCGACGACGCGTGCGGCCTCGCGGTTTTCGGCCTTCTCTTTGAGGTCGTGACGCTGATCGGCCTTGTTTTTGCCTTTGCCGATGGCGACCTGGATTTTGATGCGCGGGCCTTTCCAGTAGGCTTTGAGCACGGGGAGGGCGAGGCCCTTCTGGTGAGCGGCGGCGTCGAGCTTCATGATCTCGCGCTTGTGGAGGAGCAGGCGACGGGAGCGGCGTGGCTCGTGGGTCTCGTGGCTGGCTTTGTCGTAGGGCTTGATGTCGCAGCCGTAGAGCCAGACCTGGCCGCGCTCGACGCGGGCGAAGGCGTCGGAGAGGTTCATGTGGCCCTGGCGGATGGATTTGACCTCGGTGCCACGCAGTTCTAGGCCGGCCTCGTAGGTCTCGAGGATGTGGTAGTCGCGCGGGGCTTTGCGGTTGGAGGCAATCTCGGACATGCGAGGGATAAAAAATGGGTCCTATGCGGCGCACGGGACCCATTTGGGAAACGATGATCTGGCAGGCAAGCCGGAAGGGATCAATTGTCGTCGATGTTCAGCGGAGTGATCTTGCCCTGAATGATCTCGAGGAGTGCGAGGTCGGCATCACGCAGGCCGGGACGGCGATCGACCAGAGGCGAACGACCTGAGGCAATCTGACGGACCCGCTTGGAGACGAGATTGATTAGGATCGGATACTCTTTGATGTGCTTGGCGGCTTCTTCGACGAGGTCAGCTCTCATATGGGTGGGGAGACGGGCGGGCTCAGGTATTTGAGGGATGGAAGAGTAGTGGTCTCCGGGTAGGTAGCAAACGAAATGTGGTCGGATTTGAGGTTGATGCGGGGGGCTGTCTTCTCGTGTCGTGCAGAGAGCGATCCCGGCCGTACATGTCAACTCAAAGTTGGAGGCACAAGCAAGGTGGGTTAGAGCCTTGGAGGCTGGTGTTCATGGACGAAAGAGGTGCAAAGACCGACATTACCCGGCTTTGAGATTTAGTGTCGCGAGGTCGGCGGCTGCATGCACCCGCAGGAAGCGGCAGATACAGAGGCATTCGTAACCTATGCTGGCGAAGTTCTCCGCCCGAAACTGCGGCCTGGGAATGAGCAACCTCGCTTTGCGTAAAATGCAAGCTCAAGGCACTGCTGCTTAGCTATGAAGCACGTACCCCCTAAGAACTCGATGAGGCCGTCAGTAAGGCGTTCTCAAAAATCAACGCCAAGGATGCGATGTTTTTGATTCTTGCGGTTATGTTATTATTTAAAATGCTATAGAGTATCAAGAATCAGGCGCGAAAGAAGGGGGCATGACTTCGTGAGGTCCTTCAAGACCGTAGTCTGCGGCATTTTCGGCGGTGCCTCGAGGAACGGGTCTTCCTCCTGGTCCTTGCTTTGGCCTCGCTATGCTGGCCGCCCTGGGCGGTCTTTGTTGCGGCGGTGCATCCGCCAGCCTAGGGGCAGGAGATTATGCACAAGTTCAGCACGGTATCGGTGCAATAGCGAGCTCGGCGATAATCGGCGGATAATTTGTCAAATGTGCAAGCTGGATGCCGTAGCGTTCCGCGATAGCATCGGCCTCGGATTCCGGGTAGTCATCGCGATAGTACACCTCTCTTACGCCGTAGGCGCAGAGCATTTGCATGCAACTCGTGCAGGGTTTGGTCGTGCAGGCCACGAGTTTGACGTTTCCACGGGTAAACAAGCTACACAGGTTCACCTCGGCATGCAGCATGTACTTTCGTCGGTCATCGCGGTCGCTCCAAAACGACGGATCGGGATCATACCCGGGGGGCAGACCATTGTAGGCCGTGCCAATCACCCGGTTGGCAAAGTCAAAAGCTACTGCGCCGACTTTACGGAATGGATCTTCCGATCTGAGGCTGGCCACATGCGCCAGGGCCATGGCGTATTCCGGGATGGTGAGGCGCGAGCGTGTTTCGATGGGAGCAGACACAAGTCCACAAACTCTGAAACAGACGGTGCGTCAATAAATGACAGCAAAGTATTGCCCGCAGATTGATGTATTCGCTTGAACAACTTCAATATTTGTTCAAAAGAACATATATGCCAATCAACAAGCTTAAAAACCAATTGTCCCCAAAGCTGCCTTTCTTCTCTTCGTGCTTGAAGGCTGCCATGATCATGAGCAAACAGACCCACTACCTGCCAATTAGGCCCTTTGGCCCAGGACAGCACCGGGAAATTCAGCTCGAACTACATTTTCCTCGGAGTCAAAACGAATGTCCTGCAATTTGGTGACTTCGGTGGCGAGTAATCAATGCAAGCGGCAAAGTGGGGCGAGAATTTTGGAAAAGCGTGTCTTTTTAAAGATGGACAAACAAAAACCGAGTTGCTTTTATTCAAGGTTATTCTGTTCTAATCATCTCACGCCCATGTCCTTACTTCGTCCCGAAGCTTATCGAATTTGTTCAGTTGGAGTCTTTCTTGCTTCAATGTGGGCATTCGCAATGACCGCCAGCGCTCAGTTCGGTGTTTCTCCGTCGCAAACGAGTAGTTTTTTTGATGATTTCCGCTCGCGCAGCAAAAAGATGGAGGAAAGCTCGGCTGGGTATCGCACCGGTGACGTGGTCTATGATTATGAAAGTGGTACATACACGGGCGTTAAGGAAGGCCAGATGAGGCCTGATGATCTGTTGCGAGAAGCCCGCGAGATCTCTCAACCCGCCATCCGGAGTGGCAGCGCAGCATTTGCAGCGCGTTCGGTCGGGGATTACACGAACTATTCCGGACAATACACGGCTCCTACAGGGTACTTTGCCCCAACTTATGTCTCCGACCCCTTCCTGTCTGGAAAGCGCAATCTGAAGCTCGGCCCCGTGAATGTGGGACTGGGACTCTACACTGGATTTGAATACAACAGTAATGTCACCCGCTCAAAGACCAACCCAGTCTCGGACTACATCGGGACGCTCATGTTGAACATCGATGCGAACTATCGGCTGACTCAAAACAATGTTCTTAGCATCTCTACAGCGGTTGGATTCGATCATTATTTCAATCATCCTGAGCTAGCCCCCTACGGGAGTGGCAACTATGTCTTGAATGTGCTCCCTGGGAGTACCATCGCCTTTGATGTGAGAGCAGGCCCGGTATATTTTACATTCTATGACCGAATTTCTGTCCGCCCTGCAGTTAACAACGCTTTTGCGCTGAACGCACAGTCTATTTTCGGCGTATTCCAAAACGATGCCGGTATGGCCATGAACTGGGCCATTAATTCCAAGTGGGCGCTATCTGTAAACTACAACAACTCGATCTCCACA
>JBJONJ010000603.1:0-4469 GCA_046051905.1 Verrucomicrobiota bacterium | reverse complement strand
TACTCGCCGCCGGCATTGTTCCCGAAAAACGAGTCCCGTGTGCAGCAACTCTTCACCATCTGGTCCGCCGTCCACGCCCACTGCCGCTACACGAACGATCGCGGCGTCAAAAAGAGCGAAGGCATGCATAGCAAGCAAGAACAGCTCGACTCGTGGCAATTTGCCGACGAGACCCAGCGCCTGCTGCAGGGCGACTGTGAAGACTCCTCTATTTACCTGGCCGACTGGCTGATGTCCTGTGGATTCCAGGTCAGGGTGGCTCTCGGACGCTATGAAGACATGGGTGGCCATGCCTGGTGTGTCGTGAAGATTGAGGACCGCGAATACCTCATCGAATCCACCGGGGGCAAGCCCACCCCCTCCGCCCCCCCCCTCACCAGCCAGGTTGGCAGCCGCTATGTGCCCGAGGTGCTCTTCGACCGCCATTCCATCTACGTCCCCGTATCCAGCAGTCGAGTCTGGAAGGGAGACTATTGGTCCTCGAAGAGCTGGGTGCGCATCGATCCCCGCACTGAGCTGGGCCCCGATCCGCTGCTCAGACTTGGCACCGCGGACGAAAAGACCAAGGACAAAAGCATGCTGCAGGCTTCCGGTGCCGCCGAAGCCTCCCGATTCGGCCTCGCCACCGAATCTGCGCCAACGGCCAGCCACCTCGACCTAGGTGACATCCCCTGTGGCGCCAAGAAATGGCGCATCTCACGATTGCCGGAACATGAGTGATTTCTCGGGAGTCTGAATTGGCACTTCAAAAGAACACTGGCACCGCGTTCACATCGAGTGTCCGCCACTGGGTCGCTTCATCGCCACGCGATCAACAGGCGGAGGCGGCCCTTGAAGGCAAATTGGTTTCCTCGCGGGATTGCCAAACTACGATTCGGCCAAAAAGAACGCAATGAACGCCAAACAAGGGCAAGACGCCCCACTGCCTATCGGAGAGACTCGGACCATGAAAACATTCGCTGCCCTTGCCGTCTTGCTCCTCTCCTCCGCACTCGCCAGCGCCGCCGAGCCGCCGGTGGATTTCGTCCGCCAGATCAAGCCCATCCTCGCGGATCGCTGTATCGAGTGCCACCACTCCGAGTCCATGCTGGGCGATCTCAACCTGCAAAGCAGCAAGCTCGCTTTTGGCAAGCGCACCGGGGGACCGATCATCGTCCCCGGCGGACCTGACCGCAGCCTGCTGCTCATCACCCTGACCCTGCCGCCGAAGGACAAAAAGGCGATGCCTGCCACCGGTCACCGCATTCCGATGGACGAGGTGTCGCTCATCCGTCGCTGGATTTTGGAGGGTGCCAAATGGCCTGCGGGTCCGGAAGGGTTCATTCCCGCCAAAAAGGCCTCGAAGGAAAAAGACGTTTGATGGCTTTCGAGCCGCTCAACGGCCCAGAAAGTCCTCCACATACTGCTCCACGATCGTTTTGAGCGGCGGCGGTTGCGGAAGGCCGATTTCGATGGCCCGGCTGCCGTCCACCTGCTGCGGCCAGTTGTCCACGATGCCCTGGATGCGTTCGTTAAAGGCATCCTCGATGGCACCCAGCTTGATCCGCTTCTCCGCCGCCACCTCAGTGATGACTTTTTCAGCGATCCGCGGCGTGACGCGATGCGCCGGGAGCACATAGGCTCGATCCTTGCCTAGCCGGGACTCGTCCACCTCGGCGAGGGCGATGAAGCTCTCGATCACCGTGCGATAGCCCGTCATGGGGTGCGGCTGGTCGCGGCGAATGGGCAGCAGGCAGGCCTCGCCGTTCAAAGGCTCGCGAAACATGCCGCTGGCCCAACTGGAGGCCGCCGCGTTTGGTTTGCCAGGCCGGATGATGACCGTGGGCAGGCGCACGCTGCGCCCGTCAAAGTGGCCTTTGCGGGTATGGTCGTTCACCAGCATCTCGCAGATGGCCTTGGTGATGCCATAGGTGGTCTGCGGGAGCTGCTTCGTCATGTCCGACATCATCTGTGACATGTCGATGGCGCCGTAGCAGGCCACGCTGCTGGCAAACACGACGCGAGGACGCCCTTCCGCCGCACGAGCCGCCTCAAAGACATTCCGGCCGCCATCGAGATTCACTCGCAGCGCATCATCGTAGCGTTCCTCGCACTCGCCACTGACCATCGAGGCCAGGTGGAAGATCACATCGGCTTTGCCGCCCACGGCTTCAAAGACCCGCTCGCGGTTGCTGATGTCGCCCGTGAGCAGGCGCACGCGTGAGTCGGCGTGCGGACGGTGAAACGCCGCGTCGAGCAGGACCACCTCCGAGACCTCGCGACCATTCAAGGTGCCGCGCTTTAAGATGGATTGGGCCAGTTGATGGCCGAGAAAGCCGCCGCCGCCGGTGATGATGATTTTCATGAGGAGTGAGGCCCGCTTCATGGGCGGAAAACGCCCTGCGGCAAGGCTTTGATGGCCCCCTGCCCTTCCCCATTGAAAAACCGCTGGCAGAAACCGCCAGTCACCGCGTTCATGCGGGCCTCAACCCATGAAACGCCGACTCCTTGCTCCGCTCGCCCTTCTCGCCGCCGTGCTTTCCGCGGCCACCTTTGCCGCCCCTGGCTCCGCCAAGCGTAAAATCCTCTTCTTCACCAAATCGAGCGGCTTTGAGCACAGCGTCATCTCCTGGAAAAAAGGCCAGCCAAGCCATGCCGAGAAGGTCCTGCAGGAGCTCGGTGCCAAAAACGGCTGGGCGTTCGAGTTCAGCAAAGACGGCTCCAAGTTCAGCAAGGAGTATCTGGCCCAATTCGACACGGTGATGTTTTACACCACCGGCAATCTCCTCGAACCCGGCACCGACGGCCAGCCTCCGATGACCGCCGAGGGCAAGCAGGCGCTGTTTGATTTCGTGAAGAGCGGCAAGGGCTTCGTCGGCACGCACAGCGCCAGCGACACCTTCCACACGAACAACGAGTCAAAAAAAGGCCCGGACCGCTATGTTAACCACGGGGAGCAGGCCGATTCGTATGTGCGTTTCCTCGGCGGCGAGTTCATCAAGCACGGCGCCCAGCAGGAGGCGCGGAACACCGTGGAGAATCCGAAGTTCCCCGGCTTCGAAAACATCGGAAAAGACTACGGCTTCATGGAGGAATGGTATTCGCTGAAGGACTTCACACCGGACATCCATGTGCTCAGCGTCATCAACAACCCGCCCATGACCGGCAAGGAGTATGAGCGCCCGGCTTATCCGAGCACCTGGGCCCGCCAAGAAGGCGATGGCCGCGTCTTCTACACCGCCATGGGTCACCGTGAGGATGTGTGGACGAATCCCACCTTCCAGAGCATCCTCGTCGGAGCCCTCAATTGGGCGAATGGCGATGTGAAAGCGGAGATCTTCCCGAACCTCAAAGAGGTCGCTCCGCAGGCCTACACAAACCCGCCCTTCGTCGAGCCTCCGCCGCCTAAGCCCGCGAAGAAGTGATCGTCTTCAGACGGAACTTTCCGCCCTCTCCGATGCTCCTCCAGCTCTCCCACGTCTCCAAATCCTACACCGACCCTGGCAGCGGCCAGAGCGTGCCGGTGCTCAAAAACATCACGCTCGGCATCGCGGCCGGTGAATCCGTCGCCATCGTCGGCCCGTCAGGCTGTGGAAAGAGCACGCTGCTGAATCTGCTCGGCACGCTCGACACACCAGACAGTGGTGACATCACGCTCGATGGCGAATCGCTCACCCAATGCACCGCGGAGCACCTCGCCGCGGTGCGCAGCCGGAAGATCGGCTTCATCTTCCAGCTTCATCACCTCATGCCGCAATGCAGCGTGCTCGAAAACGTGCTCCTGCCCACACTCGCCCTTGCGCAGCCGCCCGCTGATGCCCGTCAGCATGCGGAGCAATTGCTCGCGCAGGTCGGGTTGCAGGACCGCATGGCCTGGAAGCCCGCCCAGCTCTCCGGCGGCGAACGTCAGCGCGTGGCTGTCGTGCGTGCCCTCATCAATCAACCGCGCCTCATCCTTGCCGACGAGCCCACCGGAGCGCTCGACGAGAAGAACGCCGAAGCTCTCACCACGCTGCTTCTCGATCTCCAAAAGACCACCGGCACCACCTTGGTGATGGTGACGCATCATCCCGCCCAGGCCGCCAGGATGTTCCGCGTCCTCAAGATCCACGAAGGACAACTGCAGTAACACGAGTACCTCCCATCGGGCGCGATGGGAAGCGCGGTCGCGGCCTCTTTTTGAAACCGCCTGATTCGCCGGCTTGGCGATCTTGCCTCGAATGCGGCATTTTCTGCATCGTCTGGCCCGTTCCTCCAGATCAGAGGCAATGGAATCCCCACACCTCACCACCATCGCCGTGGCGCCTGTGCCTTTGGTGGCCAGAACGGTCTTCTTCACCTGCAGCCCAGCCTTTGTCTTCAGCAGCATGGGAGCCGCCCAGAGGCCAAACCTCCAGCCAAAACCAGCCAGGCAGAAACGAGGCGGCAACGATTTGAGATCGCGAACGTCATGCTGAAGGCACCCACGCGACGATGCGCAGCGGACCACC